>CACXAK010000105.1 GCA_902765655.1 uncultured bacterium
GAGAGAAATCATGCAATCTTAAGATACTACCTGAATATTTGAAGTAACTTGACTCACTGTCAAATATAGGGAAAGCCATACTAGCCATTTGGTTTAAGTACCAAATACCGTATTTTGTATCTTTTCTTAAGTTAAACCCGGCATCCAAACTTGTAATTTGAGTCAATTTTTTGAATGGACTATAGCCAATAATATCTTCATATACACCGTCGTATTTAGACCAAGATCTTGAACGTTTGTAGTTCATTGCTGCATAAGTTTTGAATTCAAAACCTCTTTTTCTTACAATCGGTTGATCATAGTACAAGCTATATACATATGAATTACTTCTCAGGCCTAAATTAGTAACCGCAGAAGGCCCGTTGACAACTCTTGCAAAAGATGAAGTGAACGAAAATCCGATTCTACCATCTTTTCTGTTGATTGGAATACTGTAATCAAAGAACGGACTTGTTACGCCTTTAGAGAAATAAACCCCGGATGACATTTGGTCTCTTTGATGGAACAAAGAGTCAACGATAATCGCAGGACCGCCTCTTAAAGATCCTGTTGAATAACGACCTGCGTTATCAAACATCCCGATAATGTGCAGCGGGAATGTTTCCTGAGCTGTCAATTCAATATCGGTAGTTCCTGGAGTTTGACCTGCTTTTAAGTTAGCACTAAGGTTAACCCCATCGTGATATCTGTTGAAATCCAAAACATCATTTTCTAAACCGACAATATCAAATAACTGACCTGATTTTTCAGGCATACGGTTTAAAATATAATTACTTGTAGTATATCTGTTATTTTTAACAGTTACATTACCAATTTTACTTTCGATAAGTTCAATTTTAATATTTCCGTTTGAAACGGTTTGTTCAGGAAGATATGCTCTTGCTGTTACATATCCTTTTTCGGCATAAAGTTTATTTATTCCGTTTATTGCTTCCTGAATGTCACTCATGAATACGTTTTTACCAACGTATTGACCGATTACACCATTGATTTCTTCCTGCGACAAGATCTCTGACGGAGAAACCTCAATTGAATTGACATAAACGCCTTTTGTGCCAATTTCATCAATTGTTGCCTTCATATAATCACTGTTTGGGGATGCATAATTTTTAACAGGATTTCCGTTTGTGCCGTAACGCTGACGGCTGTAATTGTCATAATCAGAAGCTTCTTCTCGACTGTTACGGTCAAATTTCATCATATCACGGTCGTGCTGAGTAGCACCACCTTGTTCGTTCCTTATCAGCTGTATGCCTGCTGGGATATCCTCTGCATTTGCAGGCACAGAAGAAAGAATACAACAAACTGATAAAGCTAAAGCCATACCAAAGAATGCTTTTAATTTTCTACTACTTTTCATTATCTATTCACCTTCTATTTTATATATCTAGTTATTCTCTAATTAAAAATCTTTACGTCTTACACCATCATCTGACTGCGTATAGTTTGGGTTTTCAGCCGCGCCATTATCAATATCCCTGATACGGCTGTTCTTATCATATCGCATAATTGCTGCATCGTGGATTTCCGGTTTACCAGTTGCTTCAACAACCGGAATTCTTCCGTGAGTATAACCATATCCTGCAGGAATCAGTCCGGCATTTGATACCATATCCGCAGAAGCAGGTATTGATACCATGAAAATACAAGCCAAAACAAGTGTTGATAAGCCCGTTAATTTTTTTAAAATGTTAAAATTTTTCATTATTGTGATCACTTTCTTTTATATATCCAACTATATATCCTTGAGTATATTTTCTTACAAATAAATAAAAATATTACTTTATATTACAACATGTTACGAAATATATAAAAATCTCCTCGGTTTTCTAAATAAAATTATATAAAATTAATCAACCCATGTAAAGAATGTTACAAAAAGATAAATCAAACGGATGAGATATGGCATAAAAAATACATTTGTGGTAGTATATAAAGCGTTAATAAGGAGATTAAATTATGAAAAAAACTTTAAGCACATTAGCAGTAACAGCTGCATTATTAGGTGGTTTAACATTCGGTTCAGCTGTACAAGCTGCAGATTTTTCAGTTGCAATAGTTGACGTTCCTGTTGTAGTAAATGCTTCAGCTCAGGTTCAGGCATTGAAAAAAGATCAACAAGCAAAAGCAAAAGAAATTGTTCAGTTTATTGAAAAAGCAAGAAAAGACGTAGCTTCTATTTCTGATGCAAAGAAAAAACAAGCAGCTGAAGAAAAATATAATAAAGAATTACAAGCTAAAAAAGAAAAAATGGACAAAGATTATGCTGCAAAATTACAAGCTATTGATGAGTCAATTTCAGCTCAGATTGCAGCTAAAGCAAAAGCAGACGGTTACAACGTAGTATTGAGCAAGAGTATTGTTCTTTACGGCGGAACTGATATAACAGCAGAAGTTGCAAAAATCATTAAGTAATTTTTACAAAAATAGTAAAATAAAAAGACCTTTCATTAATATGAAAGGTCTTTTTATTTAAAACGGGGATTAAGTATAATGCAAAATCCCCGATTTTTAATTTATTTAATTATATATCTCTGTACGAGCCATTGTACTTGTTGCGATAAGATGTATGCAACAATTCGTGTGCTTTGTGAGAACCCGGATGTTCAAAATCTTGTGAATAAAGTTTTTGAATTGACGGATTCATGTGAGATTTACGAACAGGAAGTTCTGCATCTTCCTTATACAAACCGCAGGCGCGTTTTCCTTTAATTGACGAATCATTGTGACTGTTTGGCTGACCGCCGCCATTTATACAACCGCCCGGACAAGCCATAACCTCGAGCATCTGGAAGTTTGCAGTACCGTTTTTAATTTCTTTAAGCGCTTTTTCTGCCTCAACCATTGTTGAAACAACACGAACAACAACTTTTGTACCTTTGATATCAAGTTCGACAGTTTTTGAACGATTTGAAGTTCCTCTCATTTCTTTGATATCAACATCTTTGAGTTCTTCACCTGTTACATATTCGTAAGCTGTTCTTACAGCAGCTTCCGCGACACCGCCTGAAGCCCCAAAAATTGTTCCTGCTCCTGAGTATTCTCCAAACGGAGTATCAGCTTGTTCCGGTTCAATATTCTTAAAGTCTATACCTGCACCTTTAATCATTGCACCAAGTTCTTTTGTCGTAAGAACTATATCTGTATCAGGTCTGCCGTTTGTGTATAATTGTTCACGTTTTGCTTCATACTTTTTGGCTGTACAAGGCATAATTGCAACAATTGTAAGATTTTCTCTGGATACATTGTGATATTTCGGCATCAAATCAATCAATGTCGATGACATCATACTCATCGGAGATTTGCAAGTTGACAAGTGATGCAGCATATCAGGATGTAAAGTTTCCAAATATTTTACCCAAGCAGGGCAGCATGATGTAAATATCGGTAAATTTTGGCCTGATTTTAATCTGTCTAAAAATTCGGTTGCTTCTTCTAAAATTGTTAAATCAGCAGAGAAGTTTGTATCAAATACAAATTTGAAGCCAAGCCGTCTGAGAGCTGCATTAATTTTACCTATTGTATTTTCACCCGGTTCAAGTCCGAACATTTCACCTAAAGCAACACGAACTGACGAGCCATCTGAACAACAACTGTTTTTTCAGGATTATTAATCTGATCCCAGACTAAATCAACTTCATTTCTTATAGTTAAAGCGCCCGTCGGACAAACAGCAACGCACTGACCACAATTGATACAGTCAACCTGACCGATAGGTCTGCCATTAAGCGGTTGCACTTTTGTTTTAGAACCTCTGTTTGCAAAACCCAAAACAGAATGACCCTGAAACTCTGAACAAGCTCTGACACAAGCTCCGCAAAGAATACATTTATTCGGATCACGAACAAATGAAGGGCTTGAATCATCTATCGGCAAATATTCTTTTTCTGCTTTATCAGGGAAACGAATATCTCTGATATTGTATTCTTCTGCATATTTTTGTAATTCACAGTCGCCTGATTTGTCACAAGTTAAGCATTTTCTGTCGTGATTTGCCAACAACAACTCAAGAACTGTTTTTCTTATACGGCGAACCTTTTCAGTATTCAAATATACTTTGACACCAACTTCCGGAGGCATCGTGCATGATGAGTTGATAATTTTTCTTCCGTTTGGATATTCAACTTCAACAACGCACATTCTGCAAGCCCCAAATGAAGTCAAATCAGGACGGTAACAGAACGTAGGAACATTCATACCTGCTTTTCTGATAACTTCAAGCAAATTCGGTTCATCAGTAAATTCAACTTCTTTGCCTTCTATTATTAATGTTTTCTTATCTGTCATTATATTTTCCTCATATTGTTGGACAAGTACGCCCAACTTACATTGCTAAGTTCATTACAATTTTATTCTTAGTGCCTTAGTGCCGGAATGCATAGTATCTTACTCCAACACTATTGCCTTGAACGGACAATTTTTCAGACACGCTTCACATTTAATACATTTAGACTGATCAATGTGATGCGGTTGTTTAATTTCACCTGAAATTGCTTCGACCGGACAATTTCTTGCACATTTTGTACAACCCTTACAAAGATCTTCCTGAATAACAATCTTTTTCATTGCTGTACAAACACCTGCAGGGCATTTATGATCCCTGATATGCGCAATATATTCATCTCTGAAATATTTTAATGTTGAAAGTACAGGGTTAGGAGCAGTTTTACCCAAACCACATAAAGAACCGTCTTTAATCGTGTGGGCAATTTCTTCCAACAAATCCAAATCCTTCATTGTTGCTTTGCCTGCAACAATTTTTTGAAGAATTTTGAGCATATTTTTTGTACCTTCTCTGCAAGGAACACATTTGCCGCATGATTCGTTTTGTGTAAAGTTCATAAAGAATCTTGCAACTTCAACGATACAGGTATCTTCAGCCATTACAACAAGACCGCCTGAACCGACCATCGCTCCTGCTTTAATTAAGTTGTCGTAATCCATCGGAATATCTAAATGTTCTTCAGTTAAACATCCGCCTGACGGACCACCAATTTGAACGGCTTTAAATTTCTTGCCGCCACGGATTCCGCCGCCGATATCAAATACGATTTCTCTTAATGTCGTTCCCATCGGAACTTCGATTAAACCTGTATTGTTAACTTCACCTGTAAGAGCAAATGTCTTTGTTCCTTTAGAGGTTTCCGTTCCCATTGAACTAAACCAATCTGCACCTTTTAAAATAATGACAGGTACGTTAGCCAAAGTTTCAACGTTATTGATTAATGTCGGTCTGCCGAATAAACCTTTATTTGCAGGGAATGGAGGTTTTGGTCTTGGCATACCTCTTTCACCTTCAATTGATGCGATCAATGCAGTTTCTTCACCGCAAACAAATGCTCCGGCGCCTTCTTTGATATGGATAGTAAGGTTAAACCCGGAACCCATAATATTTTCGCCTAAGAAGTGTCTTTCTTCTGCCTGAGCAATTGCCCTTCTTAAACGCTTGATTGCAAGCGGGTATTCAGCACGGACATAAATATATGCTTCGTCTGCACCAACCGCATAGGCAGCGATTGCAATACCTTCAAGGAGTTTGTGCGGGTCACCTTCCATAACGGAACGATCCATAAACGCACCGGGGTCACCTTCATCACCGTTACAAACTACATAAGATTTTCCGCCCTTGTTTGCGGCAGTAAATTTCCATTTTTGACCTGTTGGGAAGCCGCCTCCTCCTCTGCCACGTAATCCGGATTTGATAATTTCATCAATTACTGCATCAGGATTACCTTCTGTTAATACTTTTGATAATGCTTCATAAGCACGCAATGCAATTGCTTCATCAATGCTTTCAGCATTCATCTCTCCGCAGTTTGCAAGAGCCGTACGGGTTTGCTTTGCATAGAAGTTAATGTCTTCATTTTTGCGAACTTTTTCATTTGTATGTGGATCAGTGTATAAAAGTCTTTCTACAACCTGATTATTTTTTAAGGCTTCATAAATTTCTTCAACATCGTTAAGGCGGACTTTTACATAAGTCAAATCCAAATCAGGAAATACAACCAAAACACCCTGTTCACAAAAACCGTGGCATCCTGTTGGTACAATTGTAACCTTGTCATAATCTGACATCACAGATACATCAGCACCAAGTTCTTTAAACTTTTCTATAATCTGCAAAGAACCGTTTGCAACACAACCGGTACCTGCACATACAAGAACTCTGAAACCTTGTTTTTTTATTTCTTCACGAGCTTTTTCCTGCTCATTTTTTATATCAATATTCAAATTTGCCATATCTCTAACCTCTTTCCTGCTTTAAAAGAGTATCCAAAACTATTTTGACAGCATCAGATGTCATTTGAGGATATACCTTGCCGTTAATTACGCAAACAGGTGCAAGCCCGCAAGCCCCTAAGCAACTGACTGTTTCCAAAGAAAACAATCCGTCAGAAGTTGTCATTTTACCTTCTTCAAGTTTTAAATGTGCTTTGATTGCGTTCAAAACAGGCATTGAACCACGGACGTGACATGCTGTTCCGTCACATACTTTAATTTCATATTTACCTTTCGGATCCAAAGAAAATTGGGCATAAAATGTTGCAACACCATAAACCGTTGCTGGAGAAAGCCCTTCAATCTTTGTTCCTATGTAAATCAACGCATCTTCAGGCAGATATTTGTATTCTTCCTGTACTTTTTGTAAAATCGCTATCAAATGGGACTTATCTCCGCCGCAAGCTTCAATAATTGAATCCAATTTCTTTGTGTCGATTTTACGAGAATTTTCTTCCATCATTCTCGCTCCTATTCCTTCATTTGTCTCATTTAACCCACAACTGTTGTTTAAACAACAACAATTAATATTAATGTACGAGAAAAATGTTAAAAAATCAAATTAATTTATTTAGCCAAAAACTTTTCCATAGAAATTTTACCGCGGAAAGTCAAAGCCGAATTCCCGAATTCTTGCTGCTTTTCCTTTTCTATATTGTGACGGAGAAACTTATTAAGCACCTTTGGGAGAGCAAAACCAATCAATGCTGTATTTGCAAGCAATGAGAACCAATACAATCCCGCCCCGATAGATTTTGTTTTTTTCAATAATTCGACAGGAATATCATTTGATTGTTCCAAAGTTCTGAAATTTTTCAGCGGCATTTTAAATTTTTGAATAAAATTCAAATTCCGCCCTTTATCATCCATAATCTTAGTTCCAAATATCTTATCTGCCATTCTGCCTGCGATATTATTAATTAGAAAATCTCCGCCAAAAAACATTGTAAACAGCCCAATATCTCTTAAAGCTCTGTCTTTACGTTCATTTGAATCCCTCGAAGAAATCAGTTTTGCAGGAAAACTTGATAAAACCCATATTGCAGCATAAATAGTTTTTGACATATTTGTTCCTGATGTATAATCAAAATTGCGCGGATTATCAGCAATTTTTTTTAGTATCGGATTTGCACTTTTGGAGCTTAATCCTTTTGTAATTGTTTTTGCAAAAAGTATTCCGGGAACAACAGAAAATGCAATATTCCAAGCTAATTTTTTAAGTTTGGACTTTTTATTTTCTTTATCAGATATATTTTTTTCCTGCTTTAGTTCAAAACCGGCAGAAAAATCTTTGCGTTTTGTTCTGTGTTGAGTGAACTCGGTTGCAATCCAGGGAATTGCAGACCACATTGCACCTGTTATAATAAAATCAGTCATCAAAATTTTTTCGTGAACAGAAAGCAAATCTTTTTTCAGCTTTTCCGGATTATTATATCTGTTATAAATTTCTTCAAATGCATTTTGATATTTATTTGTACCGGATTTTTTATCAAAAATTTTTGCGCTTTCTTCTAACCCTTTTTTTAAATCCGCATCCGGAGTAAGGTATTTTTTTGAAACCTGAATTATTTTTCCCCCTGCATCATTCAGATTTTTTATTACACCTTTATTTTTCAGAAAATGCTTGTTATATAGCGGAATTAATAAAATTGGGGTTAAATATGAAGCGACAAAATATATTCCGCCCATCAGGGCACGCTCCTGTGCTTCATATTTGTTATTTGACATAACGCATTGAGGGAATGTACTGCCGCCAAGAGTGGTTATTCCTCTGTTTATCAGGGTATGATCCTGAACATACGATGTAGCATTATATAAACTTATCCCTTTAAAGGGTAATGTATTTGATACTTTTTTACAATCCATAATCGTATTCATGGTATTCGCTGATAAAAAAAAGGCAAGCAAACCGTATTAGAATTTCTCTTGACAAAATTAACATATAATCAGACAATAAACATGACAAAGGGATATTA
>CACXAK010000106.1 GCA_902765655.1 uncultured bacterium
GCAGAGAAATCAAAAAGAAATTAACAATCTTGTCAATAATGCTGTTCAGAATATATTATTAAACAAGAGCAAAACAGAAGAAATCTTGAACGAACTTGATAAAAATGTGGAATTATTGGCAAAATAAGTGGAATGCAGTCCGGTACAGGTACACCGATAAGAAGGAGAAAATATGAAAGCATTAGTATTTGATAATGAATTAAAATTAGTTGATAATTATGAAAAACCGATTCCGCAAGCGGGTGAAGCACTTGTGCGTGTCACAATGGCAGGAATCTGTAATACCGACTATGAAATCACCAAAGGTTACATGGGTTATGTCGGAATTTTAGGTCACGAAGCCGTTGGGATAGTTGAAGATGTAAATATAAACTGTCATTCTGAGGCGAATAAACAGGAGATTCTTCGCTCCGCTCAGAATGACACCAAAGCCGAAGAATCTTCTAACCGTGCAAATTTTAAACATCCGCTTATCGGTAAGCGTGTTGTGCCTGAAATCAGTTACGGTTGTAAAGATCCTAATTGCGAATGGTGTGCAAAGAAAAATTACCGTCATTGCCCAAACAGACACACACTTGGTATTTGGCGTAAAGACGGGGTTTTTGCACAATATTTTACTATGCCTGTTGAAGTTTTGTTTGAGGTTCCCGATAATGTTCCTGATACTCAGGCAGTATTCGTTGAACCGCTTGCTGCTGCTTTGGAAATTAATGAACAATTACATATTAAGCCGATGGATAAAGTTGTGGTACTTGGTGATGGCAAATTGGGTTTGATTACTGCTTTGGCTCTGAACGCACAAAATCTTAATGTTATTTTGGTAGGCAAGCATCAAAATAAACTGGATATTGCAAAAGCTCAGGGGGTAAAAACATCATTGCTGAATGATTTTCCGATTGAGAAAAAATATGATGTTGTTGTGGAAGCAACAGGAAGTGTTAATGGTTTTGAAACATCGCTTGCCCTTACAAAACCAAGAGGAGTTTTGGTATTAAAAAGCACCGTTGCAACAGGAAAAGAATTAAATCTTGCTCCGATAGTTATCGACGAAATTACGGTTCTCGGTTCAAGATGCGGTCAATTCCCTCCTGCATTACGGCTTTTGGAATCTCAGAAAGTTGATTTTTCACCGTTAATTTCAGGAATTTATTCTATCGATGACGCAGAAAAAGCTTTCGAAAAGAATAAAGAAAAAGATACTCTTAAAGTTCTTTTGAAAATGTAATTTCTAATCAAATAGGGCATTTATTTTATCAATAATATCCTGTGGCTCAATTTCGCAGGTGACTTTATTGACATCCTGTGCGATTTGATAAAG
This sequence comes from uncultured bacterium, assembly GCA_902765655.1. GTDB lineage: Bacteria > Cyanobacteriota > Vampirovibrionia > Gastranaerophilales > Gastranaerophilaceae > Zag111. Next base: position 1,319 of record CACXAK010000106.1, read on the forward strand.
TTTTGCCGCTTCAATTTTATCACCTGTAATAGCAATAGAGCGGGCAAGATTAAAATGCGCAAGAGCATAATTCGGGTTATGCTCAACTGCTTTTTTAAACATTTCTATTGCAGATGCAACACGTCCCAAATCATCAAGATAAATTACTCCCAAATTATTATAAGCAATTGCGTATGTTTCATCATACTCAATTGCATGTTTATATTCGCGGATTGCCTCCTGTGTATCACCTTTGCCCCAATATAAAAATCCCAAATTACAGTGAATTTTTGCATTTTTAGGGTCAAGTTCAAGTGCGTTACGATAAACAGTCAGAGCATTTTCAAAATCTTCTTTATCATAAAAAGCACTGCCTAAATTCACATAAATATCAATATCTTCAGGTGTCAGCAGGTACGCGCTCTGATAAGATGTAATCGCCGCATCAATATCTTTTTTTGCTTCCTGAAATACGAATCCCAGAGTTTGATTAACAACACTTGTCCATTCTTTACTAGGGTTCAGGGTAATTGCGGTCTGAAAATGAGAAACCGCACCATCAACGTCCCCTTTTATATATAAAATATTTGCAAGATTTGAGTGGAATTCAGGCATATTTGGCATAATCTGAATTAATTTATTATAAATTTCAACCGCATTATCATAATCTCCCAAATCTTCGTAAGCTCTGCACAAATGACGATATGCAGGAATATTTAAGCTGTCAAGCCAAATAGCCATTTTGTATTCTGTTATTGCATCCTCAAATCTTCCCAATGAAGAATAAATATCCCCCAAAAGGCAATATAAAGGAACAAATCCGGGCGCCTTATCTACTGCTTCGATATAAATATCAATCGCATTATCAATACCTTTTGTCTGTACTGCAAGGTAGCCCTTAAATAATATCGGTAAAAATTTTGCGTAAGATAAAGATTCTTTTACTCTTTTTAATGCCTCTATATCGAACGGTAATGTCAAAATAGACATTATATTTTCATAAAATGCTAATATTTTGTTTTTAAAAATTCTGAATGATGAAACCTGATACAAACTTTTTAATAAATTATGAGCACATGAGCTTGCAAGTGGGGAATATTTTACTGCAAGTTTTGCATTATCCATAGCATCTGTAAATCTCGCTTTTTTTGTATAAGTTTCAGCAAGCATATAATATGCCTTGGCATACTTAGGATTTTTTTTAATTGCGGTATTAAAATAATTTACCGCTTTATCCAAATCCCCTTTGTGGTATTGGGCTATCCCGATTTTGTAATATAGCTCAGGTGTTTCAACAGATTCAAGCGCCATTTGATATTCTGTTATCGCTTCATCAATATATTGACTTGATGAATATATATCAAGATGCCATGCGAGGTATAAATCGCCTAAACGTAAATGCAGCTGGGCATTTGTCGGATCTTTTGCAAGTCCGACCTGACATAGTTCAATTGCAGATTTTACGTTTCCTGTTTTAACTTCTTTTGCTATTTTTTTATCTAATATGCTTGTATCGTTTTTCATAACTGCTCTTTACATCATTTTAATTAATTATGTGCAAAAAATCAAGTAAATTACAAAATACAACAAACATCCGTTATGGACTTATATTGTCAAACATGATATAATTCTGACAAACAGGAGGTTTCAAAATGGCAAGATTAATCAGACCAACATTAGCTATAAGGTGCGTACAATCAGGATGTAAGTGTTTATTTGAAGTAGCTCAGGTTGAAGACGGAAAACAACAGGAAGTTATTTGTCCTCAATGCGGTGAACACTACGTTTATCCGATTTATGACGAAGAAAATAAGTAGTAATAAAGGCACTAAGATACTAGGGCGCTAAGAAGGTAGAATTGCAGGTTGGACATACTTGACCACAAATTAAGTCGTTAAGTTCTTTACAGCGATTAATTATTTTCTATATAGTGCTATTATTACTAATATTAATAACTTGAAACAAACTTAGTGCCATAGTATCTCAGTGTTCTAGCGCCTTTATATAATACGAACTATTATCCTATCGACCTCATAAAATTATGTTTAATAATACTGATAAAAGATACAACCAATTTAGTGCATATTTAAAAAATCGTTTCGGAGCAAAGGTTTATAAAATTACAATTGATGCTGGCTTTTCATGCCCAAATCGAGACGGAACAATCTCTAAAGGCGGTTGTATTTTTTGTGATGACTCGGGGAGTTTTTCTCAGGCACACTCAAACTTGTTATCCATTGAAAATCAGGTTCTTGAGGGGGTTAAAACATTATCTGCACGATTTAAAGCACAAAAATTTATGTCGTATTTTCAGGCATACACAAATACTTATCGTCCTGTTAATGAACTTGAAAAGATATATAGTGCATCATTAAATCATCCGGATGTTGTCGGAATTTCCATCGGAACTCGTCCTGATTGTGTTGATGAAGATAAACTGAATTTAATTTCAGACATTTCAAAAGATTATTATACCTGGCTTGAATATGGTTTACAATCAACACATGACAAGACGTTGTTAAGAATTAATCGCGGGCATGATTATGATTGTTTTTTGCGTGCTTATGAAAAAACAAAAGAAAAGGGAATAAATGTTTGTGTGCATGTAATTTTTGGATTGTGAACAGCGCAAAGACTTGCAAATTTGGGAATTGACGGGATAAAAATTCACATGTTGTGCGCATTAAAAGGAACTAAACTTGCGCATATGTATGAAAATAATGAAATAGATTTCATGAGTGAAGATGAATATGTAAATTTATGTTGTGATTTTTTGGAACTTCTCCCAAAAACAACGACAATTCACCGGCTTGCAGGGAACGGATTTCGCAAAACTTTGATAGCTCCGAGATGGCTTGGCGCCAAGCTTGATTGTCTGAATAAAATTTACAGAGAATTTGTAAAACGAGATACATATCAGGGCGCAAAATTTAATTAATTATTTTATACTATTTTTGGGTTAAAACTCTTTACAAACGTGTTATAATGTGAAATAATGTAGTCGTAGGAATGTAACAATTTGTGAAGCATGTAGCAAAATTTTTTTTCTGCGTATTTTATTAAAAACAACTGAAATTAAAGTAGTGTGGAGAATTTAATATGTTAACAGTTCAATCAGTGTCAATGGGCCAACCTCAAAAGGTTTCTTTCAAACAGAGTAATGAAAGAAGAGCTTATGAAGAAGAACGTGCATTTTATGAACAACAAAAAGAAGAGTTGGAAGGTTTGTTATCAGATCAAAGGTTACCAAAAGGAATGCGCAAGTTCCTGAATGTAGCAAATATTATTACTGATGGTTTAATTGCCGGCTTTACTGTTGCATGTGCAACAATCGCAAGTGCTACATGCGGTAAGAACACATATGCACGGCTTACTAAAAATAAGATGGTTCAAAGTGCTGTTAACGGATTTGCCCCGATGGGAGAATATATTTCAAAAGGATTTAAAACTGCAAAACATTTTGCTGCAGATATGGCAAGAAAATTGTTTGGAGCTGAAAAAGGGCAAAAAATTGTTGATATTGCAAAATCATTTATAGAAAAAACAAAAAAATTCTTTGATAAAATTAACCCGTTTAAAACAACCGAAGTGTTTGATAAAGCAGCTGCAAGAACTGCAACCGGTTTAGGGGTTGGTGCAGGTGCAGCAAGTGCATATGCAAAAACAGTAGAAAAAGCAGAACAAGGCGGTGAAGAATAATGGAAACAATCGTCAGACCTCAATATTTCCATCATAATAATCTGACACCGGAGCAAAGAGCTCAAAGACGTCATGAAACTCAGGAAGTTGCTGCAGGTGTTGGGGCTGCAGGTGTAACCGCTCATGTCGGGGCAACAAGGTATGCCGGCCGTCAGGGTTCTATGGGTATGCTGCGTAATATGTATGAAAAGATGATTAGAACATCTAAAGTTACTGCGCAAAATAATGAGCTTGCAACAGGGATATGGGCGAAATTGGTTCGTGACACAAAACGTTTCAGCAGCCACGCAATGAAACAGCTTAAAAATTTCGAAAATATGAAATTCATCGGTCCTATAATTAAAAGCCCGATTACAAAGAAATTAACAGGAGCCTTTGGTGCTGTAACGGCAGTATTCGTTCTTATTTCCGGATTAAGCGATGCATCTAAGAACGGTAAAATCGCTGTTGCTGATTTGAAAGAAAAACTTGATTTGGCAGCTTAAAATATAAATTGAAATATAAAAAAAATCGTGCTAAGTTAATCTTATGCACGATTTTTTAATAAAACAAATTTATACAAAAAATATTGAAGCAGAATTGATAAATATCGGTTATGATAGTTCTTATGCCTTTAAAGGAAAAGAAAAATTCGAATATAAAAATTTTAAAATTTTTGGAATTACACCTGCTCAAGGTAATATTCTAAAACAGCTTGCTCTATCTGTCGGGGCGGATTGTGCGACTCATAAACAAGTTATAACAGGGAAAGCGGAATTATCCGATTGTATTTTGGGTGGAAGTATTTCGCAACTCAAAATAATTGCAAAAAAACTTCAACTACAGCCATTCGGTTTAAAAGATTTGGGGATACAAATTGAAAATCTTTTTAATAATTTTGCAAAGTCAGAAAAAACAAGAATTGTCGGGATTTTAAATGTTACTCCGGATTCATTTTCAGATGGTGGAAAATATGAAACTACCGGTAGTGCAGTTGTGCATTTGCATGAATTAATAGATGACGGTGCAGACATAATCGATATAGGAGCGGAGTCTACAAAACCGGGAGCGCAAGCTGTAAATGAAGACGAACAGTTAAAAAGAATTATACCTGTTTTAAATTATATAAAAGAAAATAATATTAAAATTCCTATAAGTATTGATACAAGAAATTCTCGTGTTGCAAGTGAGTGTATAAAATGCGGAGTATCAATAATAAATGATGTTTCAGGATTAGATTTTGATGATAATATGGTAAAAATTATTGCGCAAAATCCGAATGTAAAAATTGTAATTCAACATTCGCAGGGTACCCCTCAAACAATGCAAGTTAATCCTCATTATGAAAATCTGACGGATGATATTTTTAAATCTCTTAATAATAAAATTAGTTATGCAATTTCAGAAGGGATAAAAAAAGAAAACATTATTATTGATGCGGGAATTGGTTTTGGCAAAACAAGAGAACAAAACTTTGAAATAATTCGCCGCTGGAAAGAATTTAAAACATTAGGTTGTCCCGTTATGCTTGGTATTTCAAGAAAGAGTCTTTTAAATATTCCAAACAGTCCGAACGAAGAAAAAGATATTTATACGTTGGCGCTTAACAGCATTTTAATAAATGAAAATATTGACTACATCAGGGTGCATAATGTAAAAATACACAAGCAATTACTTGATATTCTTTACGGTACGGGGTCATAACCTCCGGGGTTTCCCGGATGGCAGCGGCAAATACGTTTAATCCCCAGCCATAATCCTTTTATCACTCCGTATTTAATAATTGCCTGTTTCATGTATTCTGAACACGTCGGAGTAAACCTGCACACAGGCGGAGTGAGTTTTGAAAACCATTGATATATTTTTATTAAGAATAAAAGTATTTTTTTCATTTTATTTCGCTTTCGCTCAAATATTATAACACGCCAATATAATATTACATAATTCCGAATTTTATGATAAAATCATTTTGAATTAGGGAGATTGAATATGTTTAGTGCTTTTTCTCAGAAATATTTAACACAAAAAAATATATTTTTTGCAATAGCTGTAATTTTGACATTGGTTTTAATTGCAAATATTCCGGATATAGCGATAATGTTTTTCGCATCTTATGTAATCGCATGTTCACTTGATCCGCTGGTAAGAAAACTGTCAAAAAAAATGGCTCGTTCTACTGCCAGTGCTCTTGTTCTTTTGGGTAGTTTAATTTTAATTATATTATTATTTGTACCATTGATAGTTATCGGAGCGAATGAAATAAAATCGTTTGCTGATGCGTTTCCGCAATATGTTGAGATCATCAGAAAGTTTATAATGGATACTCCTTTTTTAAATAAAAGCAGTGTGGATGTAGGCGGAGTTATTACTTCTGCATCAAGTGTATCTTCAAAAATTGTGTTAGAAACCATCAATTTCGGTAAAAATCTTGGTTCCGGAATAATGTATTTGCTTGTTTCAATACTTATAATTTATTATTTTATGGTTGATAAATATACGGTAAAAGAAACATTTTTAAAATTATTTCCAAAAGCAATGCGTAAGAGGACTGCTGAAATATACGACACGATTTCATTAAAAATCGGGGGTTATGTTGTAGCGCAGGTTGCGGCGATAGCAAGTATAGGAATTATCATAACGATTGGCTTACTTATATTAAAAGTTGATTACGCTTTGTTATTGGGATTTTTATCGGCGTTGTTTGATATTGTTCCGATAGTAGGTCCGACTCTTGCGTTCTTTATATGTTTATTTGCTGTTGCAAAGCATGGACCTGTTATTGTTCTGCTTACGGCTGCATTATTCGGTTTTGCGCAGTTAATAGAAAATAATTTTGTCAGACCTTATGTATTCAGTAAATTATTGAATATACATCCGTTGTTGGTATTTTTATTTATCTTTTTGGGTGCAAAATTTTTCGGAATAATCGGGGTTGTATTTGCCCCTGCGATAGCGGCATTAGCGGTAGTGTTAATTGAAGAAATTTATATGAAATCGATTGAATAAAAATATGTAATCTTGACATTGGGTTACGATTATAATAAGTTTAAATTGTGGGTGTTTGTTGCGAGGCGCAGTGAACCCATGACTAATTGACAATAGAATATGGGCATGTGCAAGCCGAGCAGAGCCACGAGCGAAGCGAGAGTCCGACAATTATGCCAATAATGAATATTTTGGCTAATTGGAGGCGGTGGCGTTTAATGCGAGGCGCAGTGAACCCAAAGCAAATTGACAATAGAATATGGGCATGTGGTACTCTGCCGAGCAAAACAATTAAGTATTGTTTTGCGATAGGGGTAGACACGCCGAACTTGTGAAAACAAGTTGCGATGACAATAGAATATGGGCATGTGGTACTCTGCCGAACAAAACGATTAAGTATCGTTTTGTGAGAGGTGGTAGACACGCCTCAGAGCAAAAGCTCTGATTGACAATAGAATATGGGCATGTGGTACTCTGCCGAGCAAAACAATTAAGTATTGTTTTGTGAGAGGGGTAGACACGCCAAGCTAGTGAAAACAAGCTGCGATGACAATAGAATATGGGCATGTGGTGGAATGGTAGACACGCTAGTCTTAGGAACTAGTGCGCAAGCGTGGGAGTTCGAGTCTCTTCATGCCCAGTAATAGGTGGTTAGAGATATATCCCAAACCACCTATTACTTTGTGTGGAGTATTTACGAGAACTCCCTGCCACAGTATATGTAGTATATGT
>CACXAK010000107.1 GCA_902765655.1 uncultured bacterium
ATGCTTATAAAAGTGGGCAAAAATGGAACAATTCTTACATATGGAATATTGCACGAATCAAAAAATAAAGATTTTCAACAAAAAGCGATAAAGGCAGTACTTGAAAGTGTACCTTATCAAAAGTTTGAAAATGCTCAAGATGTGGTATATCAGGTTATTTTCAGAGGTAATGACGTTCGTTTGGGCTTTTATAAAACCGATGTCGAATTGCCTTATATTGTGAATTATAAAAAATTACTAAAAAAACCGCACAGTATGGGAGATACAAAAGTTGAACGCACAGTCGGTTCTGCTCCCGGGAAGCTGGCATATAAAATGCCTGATAGTATGCAAATTTTAAGAAATTGGACTCCGCCTTTAGATGCTGAAAGTAAAGTGAACCTCGAATTTGACATCACACAAGACGGTAAACCTGTAAATATAAAGGTGCTTTCTTCTTCCGGCTCTGAGCAGGCTTTAAATGAAGCTAAAAAAGCTCTAATCAGGACAACATTTAAAGATGTTTCCGAGTATATGCGAGGGGTCAAATTTTGGTTTGAAGTTGCTGATTATAATTGGTAATTATTTAATCGGTGGTATTATATAATAATATACTGTGTATCCTCGTTCTTCTTTGGGAAATTTAATTGCATTTTGAACTGTTAAGTAGAATTCTTTAAGCTCAATTTCATCAAATTTAAGGTTTAAATATGGTGCAGCTTTTATCGCTGCATATTTTACCCCTTCATCCCATTTGTCAATAATAATTGCTCCGTTTTTTTTGAGATCTTCTTCGTCAATCCATGGATTTTTGTATCCGTAAGTATCCATAATATTTATCGGATGAGAATCTGCATAAATAGAAACAGGGAAACTCCATTCAGAATCCCCGCCTATGTATTTTAATGGGGTCTTATACTCTTTAGCCCATATATTCTGAAGTATTCCCCAAGTCTTGGCAACAGGGTAGCGGCTTCTGTAATTTTTTTCAACAGCAAGCATTGTTCCCATTGAGATAAATATTATAAGCATCACGGCATATGAGCTTTTGAAAATAAATTTAAAACTGTCTTTATCGATTTTTGACGGAAAAAAGTAAAACAGCATAATGCCAAGCATATACCAAAATACATAGCCCCATCTTGGTCTGATGTCACTTCCGCATATTATTCCGATTAAACTGTGAATTACAAGAGAAAAGAATGACAATAAAATTAAAAACCAAAATTTTTCTTTGTCATAATCCTTAGCAAATTCAAATTTTCGGTCAAAAATTATTCTGTAAAAACCGTAAATGGCTAATGTCCCGATTATGCAAACAATTTGCATTCCCAAATATGACATAGGAGATGTAAAATGATTAAATCCGTTTATTCTGTGTAATTCCCCGTCATAATATAACAAAGGCAGAAAATCATATTTTATGAGCCACAGCAAGTGAGGTAAAAATATTAAAGTTGCGATAGAAAATGCGATATAAAAGAGTTTATTTTTATATACCTGAGGTCTGAATATACCTGCCCAAATAGCCATCGGAATAACAAGCAAAATTGTCTGGTATTTGTCAAGGCAGCTTAAACCGACCAAAACTCCCAAGATAATCCAGTCCGAAGCTCTGTTATCCTGCATGCATTTGTAAAAATAGTATGTGATAGCAGGAAGTGCGAGAAGTAAAAATACATCAGGATTAAAACCGTAATACCCTGTTACATAACTGTAAATCCAGCACCCCTCAAGCAGAACCACCGACAAAATTGCTTTATTTTCATCCAAAAAGCACTTTGCTAATTTGTACGTATAAATGAATCCGCCTATAACAAATAGCTGACTGAGGCAATATATTGAAAAATCAGATTTGAATATATGATATACAAAATATGTTATCCAACCTGCAAGAGGAGGATGTTTAGGGTTCCCAAGATCTAATAACGAGCCCCAATATATTCCTTCTAATGAATCCGCAGGTAAAACGGCACGCAAAAGCCCAACTGATGTCCATATTATAAAATGAACAACCAGAAATATATAAAATAACTTTCGTTCTTTCGGCATTTCTTTTAACGTATCAAGATTCATAAATCTTCTTCAATCCCCAAAATCATGGTTCCTTTGTATATTTTACACCAAAAATAAATTATTATATGTTCTTATTTATGTATGATTAGTTTTGAAAATATGAGCGGGTAAATAAAAGTTATAATAAACCCAACAATAAACATAGGTATTACGGCAATTATAAAATGCATTTGATTCATTATAACAGTTTCTAATACGTATTTTAAAAGTAATATTGTGATTGTTCCGCCAACGATTCCTCTTATAACACAAATAGCATCCATTAATAAGTCCTAAAGAATAAGCATAAACCACAGCCGTATTGTATTTTAATCTTTCCGGATCTACAAGTAATTCGCCTGAAACATAATCCATTCTATATGTATTAAAAAAGTAAACATATATTAATGCTAAAACAGCTAAAGTATTAATTATTCCCAATAAATATAAAAATCGGTTTTCTTTTTCTTCAGCCCAAATAATAAGTGGTTTCAGGGCAAATACCAGAATGCAGCCTGTTAACAATCCACATATAACGTCTTGCGGGGTATGTACTCCCAACCAGAGTCTTGAAAATCCGACAAGTAAAATTAATAAAATCAGAAAAATTACTGCTATTTTGTTTTTTTTGTTGATATATGCAATTCCGCCAAATACAGATGAACTCATAAATGAATGCCCGCTTGGGAATGAATATCCTCTTGCGTATGGAACTGCAAGTTTTGATGGATGAATTCTGTTATCCAAAATCCAGGGACGATATACACATGCAATCATCTTGAAAAAGTGTGCTAATAATGAGTTGATGCCTTCTAAAGAAAACAAATATATTCCCGCTCGGAAATCTATACACCAATATACAATCGCACATATTAAAGTCGGGAGCCAAAATTCTCCGAAGATTGTAATTGACAGAAAAATTTTATCAACAATTTCAGGTATGGAAGTTCTAATATTTTGCAGGAATAGCAAAAAATCTGTCTGAGGATGAATCCAAGACGGATTCGATAAAAAATCTATCATCTATACTCCAATCTTAATTTATATAATAAAATAATATCAAAAACATTGACAAACGAAAAAAGTTTCTCTTATTTGTATATGTTAATATTGAAAAAAAAGGAGAGTATATGATTAAAAATAGATTAACTTTAAGTATTCTTTTTATATTGGTTTTGGGCTTATTTTCAGCTTGTTACGCCGATACAATCTTTAAAAATAAACTGTTTTCGGTGGCTGTGCCTGATACAATGAAGGGTACTTACAGAGCTGATATAAAAAAAGACCGGATTTCTTTTTATCATATTGATTCGGCCAAAGCAGGATTTGGCGGTTTCGCTTTTGGAATAAAAGCATATAAAAATCCTGCTGATCATGCGGTACTTCCGGGGAGTAAAAAAATAGGGGAGCTTACGGATAAAAAAGGAAATTTGTATGATATGGTTCTGAAATATCCAACTGATGTTCAGTATGATTATACTAAAAGTTCTACCCCTCCTGATACTTATAAAGTCTTGTACGAGTATGGCGATTCTGCTCAAATTCAAGGAGTAAAGGGTTCAACTTATTATAAAAATCAGGGAATGAAAGGAAAGGATTTATACGGGGATATTTTATCAAAACATTTACAGGCAATTGCAGACAGACGTGATTCTCAGTGGCTTGAAGACCATGAGATGAGTTATATGTATAATGTAATATTTCAAGGGTTGAAAAAAGGTGAAAATGTTTTGGATAAAATAGGTTATGCTTATTATGATGTAAATGCCGACGGTATAGATGAACTTCTTATCGGAGAAATATCTGAGGGCGAATGGAAGGGGATAATTTATGATATTTACACGATGGTAAACCGTGAACCAAAACATGTAATAAGCGGTGGAGCAAGAAACAGATACTATGTCTGCAATGGGACATTTATATGCAATGAATATTCTTCGGGAGCAAATGAAAGCGGAATGTGTGTTTATATACTTGTTGAAAATTCTGCGGAGCTTTTTCCACAGGTGTCTTTTAAATATGATGGCTATACAAATCCAAATAAACCCTGGTTTATATCATATGGTGATGATATTAATAAAGACAGTTGGGAAAATATGGATGAAAAGGAGCTGGAGGAAAGAAAATCCGTTTTTGACAGGTATATAAGATTTGATTATACCCCATTGAGCACTTTAAAACATTAGTTAAGTATACCACATTCTTTTGCGAGCTTTCTGTAACTTGAATATTTATCCATGTCGATAAAATCTTTTACTTCTGTACCAAGAATGTTGTCCATAACAATTAAATCGTCTTTAACCTGATCAAAATATTTGCTCTTAAAAGAAAGTAACGGAATTTCATTTTTAAGAATTTCTTTCAAAACCTTATCATTAGAGGTAGCAGCCAATCTTTTATAATAAAATTCGCCTGCATTATAAGGTAAATATTTTAGTGTATATGCAAGTGCTCTGTCAGTATATTTCCCGCGTTTTTGCATTAATTTTTCAAAATAATATATTCGTTTTTCCGGTTCAAGAAATTTTATAGCCAGAGCCAATCCTGCATATTTACAGTCATAATTGCCGTTTGGTTTCCAATGAAATCTTTTAATCCATTCAAGTTCTCTGTATTCAGGTTTATTGTTTTGAATATTGTGCATAATTTCTCTCGCAAATCTGTTGGAATTTACGACCTGATTAATGACAACTCCGCCGCCCCAGTCGTAACTGTATTTTTTGCATACATTATGAATATGAACAGGATCTTCATCGGTAAATTTTATTCCATATGCGTACGGATCAGGGAATTTTTTAGGTAAGCGTACATCTTCATCAATAAACTTATTAATCATATACGCTTCGTTAACATCACCCCAAAAGAATTTCCCTCTGTTGGTGTCCGGTCCAAGTGTCTTCATCCAATAGGTTGCGGTGTTCATTTCAGGATAACAACCATGATATGCATTAGATTGAACTGATTTTGTATGAAATACTTTAATGACGAATTCATCTTCGTTTGATTTATCTATGTGTCTCAAGCCATCCAATTTCCATACTGAACCTTTGCCGCCTTTATCAATATATTTCAGATCAAAATCATCCCAAGGGGATACAATTTTGTATTTTTGTAATACATCAGATAATTTTTTAACGGTAGAATTGTTTCTTTTATTTTGTATTTCTTCTATTGTAGAGCTGACTGTTGGTTCAAACTCTCTTAATTCATTGCTGACTTGTGCGAATGTGTCAAAAATTTCTTTTGTTGCTTTGTTATAGTCGTCAGTAACTTTCATGATTTTATTTTTCATAAATGTCGGCAGCTTACCTGATATAGGATTTTTGGTTGTTTCTCTTGGAAACAGGTCTTCCATTTTATAAAAACCGTTATATATTTTTTTCCCTAATCTGTCAGAAAGTCCACAGAAAGATGTATTCTGATTGTTATGATATCTGTTGTAATTTTGATTCTGAAAGTTTGTTGAAGTAATTTTTGTAATCATATTATGTTTACTCCTTTGTATGCAGATAGTTATTATAAAAACCCTAATTTTATTTTTTGCTACCTGCTATATATTTTTTTATTGATATTTTTTGCCGGTAAAAAGTATTAATTTTTTTTCATTATTGCCGTAATATTTACTTTAAAAATAATATGTTTTGAGTTAATATTGTTTCTGTCAGTTTAAGTAGGAATGTGTATATGAAAAAAATATTAAAAATTTCAGGGATTATATTTGGTGTAATTTTATTGGTTGTTTATTTGTGCTTTTTGTTTGTTGTACCGAATGTAGTCGATATTACATCATATAAAGAGCAAATCAAACAAATTGTAAAAGAACAGGCAAATCTTGATATAGATTATAAAAATGAAAAAATTGTAACTACTCCTTTTTTAGGTGTAGGAGTAAAAGCTGATGATATAAAGATTTCATTACCTGATAAAACTGAAATATTTAAATCCGATAATATAAAGGCAGTTGTATCTGCTCCTTATTTGTTGTTTTTAACAGTCAGAGTTTCGTCTGTTAATATCGATAATCCCGTAATCAATGCCGAAATTCTTCAAAATGGCGAAGATTATAAGATAGTAAAACATATTGAAGATTTGTTAAATGCAAAAAAAGAGGAAACTTTCGGTCAAAAAATTCAGGAAGAAGAAAATGAAGGATTTCATATAGACCCGGAAAAAATTAAAATTGTTATTCCGAAAGTAATATTAAATAATTATAAAGTCTTAATAACCGATTTAGCTTCAAAGCATTATCTTGATTTGCACGGGGAAAAACTTATTTTGGGTTATTTTGACAGAAAAAGTGTAAGGGTGAGAACGGTTGCTGATTTATACAGTGACAAAAACAAAAATATTTCTGCAAATATTGATTTTGATACATTCTTGCCTCCTCCTTCTCCAAAGCTCGACGAAGAAGATGATCCGGCTGAAAAGATTGATATTCCTTTTGTGAATCCTGTGAAAACTTATCAAAATTATGATCTTAAGGCAAATATTGATACAAAAATTAAGATAAGAAAAGGCAAAAGAGGCGGTTTAATTTCATTTGGTCATTTTAATGTGGAAGATTTGACTCTGAAATTGTCACAGATTCAATTGCCAAAGAGTTATATAAAAATAAAAACTTACGGTACCGATGCTGATATTGATACAAATTTATACGCAACAAAAGATGAAAATATTAATTTACTTGGCCGAGTTAATTTTTCAAAACATCCCGGCCTTGATATGACAATAAAAACCGCACAGATTAAATTCCAAAATTTATTGACACTTGCGAAAGCATTTTTGGATTCTTTACAGATTCCTAATGAGCTGGCACAGTACAAAGCAGCCGGTTCTGTCATGGCTGATTGCTATATTAAATCTGATTTCAGAAAATTAAAATCTGACGGCTATATTTATGTAAAAGATGGTGCTTTGACTGTGAGAAATCTGGGTGAAGTTCTGTCTAAGGTAAATATTGATATTGTTCTTGATAATAATATTTTGGATATTGTGAATTCCGGTTTGTATGTNTCTTATACTGACGTAAATATTGAAACTCATGCAATTCCGTTGTCTAAACTTTTTAATGCCTTTGCTCCGAGAGATTTAAGAAATGCTTTCAATTTAAAATCAGGGGATTTGTCTTCTTCATTTAATATCAAAGGGAAAATGAAAGAAGCAGTTGCAAATGCAAATTTAAAACTCCAAAATTTTGATTTCGGGGACAGAAAAAATACGTTTGATATAAAAAACGGAGAATTAAATTCTGCGTTCAAATATGATTCAAAAATTCGTGATTTGACAGGTGAAATTAATAATAAGGACTTTAAGTTTATATTTCCTAAAACATCTTCTGTTGTATCAATTCCAAAGTTGGGAATCAGTGTAGCCAATAAAAATATTAAAATTGCTCAGAATGATTTACTGTTAAATAATAATTCTCTTATAAAATATTCCGGCTCGGTAATTGATTATGAAACTCTTGAGAATATTGATTTTAAGGCCAATGGCTCGGTTGATACATCGGATTTGATTAAATTTATCGGTTCTGAATTAAAACCATATTTAAATTCTCGCGGGAAACTCCCTGTTGAGCTGACATTTAGCGGCAATGCGGAAAAGAAAACTCTTTATGCTCACGCATTAGGTAATAGTGAAAATTATATTACTCCTGTTGATTTTAATGATTTACAGGGAAAAAATACTTCTTTGCAATTAACTGCAGTGTTTAAACCAAACAGAATAAAGATAAAAGATACCGGTTTATTTATAAGAAATACTGTAAAAGACGAAGAAGGTAACCCAAAAATTTCGTTAACAAAGATAATGAATCTCGATGGAACAATAGAACATAACAGATTAAATCTTATGACTTTTGATATTCCAAAGGATTTAAGCGGGAAAATCTATCTGTTCCCTCGTTCAAATTTTGTATTGGCAAAAACAAAATTATTTACTTTCGGAGGAATGAGTTCGCCATTAATAAGGGGTGATATCAATATTAATAATCTTGTAATCCCTGAAATTACAACTGCTCTTGATAATTTCGGAATACAAATTACAGGTCGTGATTTGACCTTCAATATGAAGGATTTGATGCTGAAAAATTCTGATATTAGTGCAAATGGTAAGTATTCTCTTGAACCAAAAGCTAATATTGAAATAAATAACTTAAAAGTAGATTCAAAACTTGTTAATGTTGAAGATTTGACTTCTGTTTTGGATTCTCTTAACAGACACTTACCATCATCAGGTAAAGCTTCAGGAGCACCTGCAAATGCAAATATTCCGGTTGAAATACCTGACGGTCAAATCAATTTCAGAAGAATTAAAACAGGTAACATCGAATTAACAAATACTGTTTCAAGAATGATATTACACAGAAACATATTGTATCTGAATAATCTGGCTACAAATATATTTAAAGGTCAGGTTGACGGAAGAGTTGATGTTGACCTTATAAGAACACTGATAAATGTTAATTTGAGCGGTCAAAATATTAATATAGAAAAAGCTCTTCTTGATGCTGCAGGCATGAAAGATGCATTAAGCGGAACAACAAGTTTTGTTGCTAAGCTTGCAATCAACGGGAATGCCAAAACCCAGACAGAACAAATGAAAGGAATTACAGGCGAAGTAAGTTTTGAGGCAAAAGACGGTCAATTTGGACCGTTTGGGAAACTTGAAAATATGATTTTGGCTGAAAATATCAGAGAGTCGCAATTCTTCCAGACTGCGCTTGGTGGTGTGATAAGTAAATTGTCTACTATTGATACTGCTCATTTTACAAAACTGAAAGGCAAAATATTCCTGAAAAACGGTATTTGCGATATTGAGCATATTGCATCTGAAGGCAATGTAATGAATTTACATATTCTTGGCAAGTTTGATATTCTCAAAAATTATGCTGATATGAAAGTCAGAGTAAAGATTACATCTATTCTTTCCAATTTATTAGGGCCTATAAACGCAATAAATCCTGTGAATTTGGTTAACAGCGCTGCAAGTATGAATGTTGTTACGGCAAAAGCATTTTCGATTTTTTGCGAAACGGTTCCTGAAAGTGAATTTGCAGTTTTGCCTAAATTCTCAAATGCGTATGTTGATAATTCCGCAACAAAATTCCAACTTGGAGTAAGAGGAGATGCCGCAAAACCATTGACTCTTATTAAATCATTCAAGTGGCTTGCAACAAAGGCAGATGTTGATAAAGCCCAAAGTTTTGTGGATTCAATACCTGAACAAATTGAGGGCAGCACAGCTACTACTGTTGAAGAGGTAATTGAAGAAGCAAAGGCGGCTGAAGCTCAGCGTCAGGCAGCGCTTGAAGCGGAAAAGAAAACTCTGAAATACAAATTAAAACATCTTTTCATTAAAAAATCAGATGATGATGAAGATGATGACATAGATGATGATAAAGATTAAAAATCTTTAATGCTTAACAGATTTTAAAATTTCCATTATTGCAAGATAATGTGACATTGCTCCTGCAATTACAAACAGGTGCCAGACGCAGTGCATAAATTTTTTCTTTAATAAATAAAAAATGCAGCCGACTGAATAAAAAACACCGCCTATAAGCAAAAGCCAAAGAGCGTTGTGACTTGTGTTATTCCATATTGCATAAGCAAGAAACAAAGAAAGCCAACCCATTACAAGGTATAGCCCTGTTGATAAATATTTAAATTTTAGAGTAAGACAAGAATATATAATCCCTGTGATTGCCAAATACCAGGTCATTGCAAGTAATGCAACTGACAACGGGAATTCAACAACAATAAGTAATATTGGGGTATATGTCCCCGCAATAAGCATAAAAATTGCGCTGTGGTCAATTTTCTGAAAAACCTTTTTTGCCGTTTGATTCACCATTGCGTGATACAGAGCAGATGACTGAAATAATATAAACAATGTAGAGCCGAAAATTGCAGTAGACGCAACTTCAAGCGCATTATGCGAACTTACTGCAAGCATCACTATTGCGTAAATAGAAAATAATGCCCCGATTGAATGAGTAAAGGCATTTGCAAATTCTTCCGCAGGTGTATATTTTACTTGATCTTTCATAGAAAGAAGTCTAGCACGAAATTTTCAATTTTACAAATTTAAGTGTATTTATTGAATACTCTCAA
>CACXAK010000108.1 GCA_902765655.1 uncultured bacterium
TGCTTTGCCTTTTACAGAATGATGGAATGCTTTTGCGTCATATTTTATATCCCTGAAAATTTCAGACGGAAGATCAAATAAAGAATTTCTGACTAAATGTCCGTTACTTGGCAGCGGCTTTATAAATGTTCTATTTGATAATTCTTTATTTACGTCAAAATTTTTTTTCACATTATCAGCACGATACTGTTGAACTGCCTGAGTGTTATTTTGTAAGTATGATTGGATTAAATTTGTTCTCATTATCCGACCACACTTTCTTTATTTTTGTCAATAACATCTTTTTCAGAAACTTTTGACGGTTTACTTGTAATATGAATTGTATTTAAAACTCCAAGAATTGTTGCAGCGGCAGCCAAAGCCAAAACACCTTTTCCTGAATATTTTTCAAGCATATTTTTTGCATTTTTAGCCAAATAAAATTCTTTTGCACTATCAACAAAACTTCTGATTTTTCAAGCATATTTTTTGCATTTTTAGCCAAATAAAATTCTTTTGCACTATCAACAAAACTTCTGCCAAAAACTTTCAAAGAATGAGAAAAATCTTTCATATTCCAGAATTTTAATGTCGCAACATTAAAATATGATTCCCACGGTTTTTGGAATGCAAGTGCAACCCCCGCAGCAGCCCACAAATATGATGAAATACTGCGCGCAAGAGTAGATTTAACCAAGACTTCTTTATACATTGGTTTTACTGCCTGATCCGAGTCATTCAGATTCGTACCAAGACCGTTTCGTTTTGCAATTTTATCAAAGCGTTTGTTTAAATCGCCCTTCTTATTCGGATCACCATATAATAAATCCCATCTTGTAAATTCAACACTTTCTCCGACCTTATGATACTCATAACTGGTCAAATCAAAATCGTCTTTGCTTTCAGGTAATTGGTGGTAGACTTTTAAATACGGAAGTTGAGTATCGACACCTGTTATCCATTTTACTGGAGTATTTACAAAGGATTTTGAAAGAGTTTTTGCAAGAGCGTAGAAAACTACCCCCAAAGCCATTTTATTACCAAGTTTTCGAGCAGCAGACTGATCAAATGCCGGAAAATATTTTGCAGCGGAATTAAATACTGACATCAAAGTTAAACTGCCTACAACATAAGGCACTGTGCCCATTGTCAAAAATTCGTAAAAGTCGGAATTTATGCTCCCTTTAAGCCCTCTTGCTGGATAAACGGTAAAAGCTTTTATAAATTTATCCATTGCTATTCTTGTGCGGGTTGAAAAATTATTTTTTAAAAGAGTATCGCTCTTAGGAAGACCATTGTCCTGAGAGTCATTTGCTCTGAATGATAAATTTTGTTTGTCGAAATTACTTACCGGTAAAATCATGTCAACTCCGCTGTACGATTTTTAGAATGCATGTCAATATTTTTTTTTGACATAATATTTAATTAAATTTACAAATTTTAATATATTTTTATTTAAAAATATTAAAAAATATCATGGTGAAAACACCCATCAATACGCAATACCAGCCGAATATATTTATTGAAAATTTTGAAATAAATTTCATAAAATATTTAATACAAAAATATCCGACAATAGCAGAAACAATTGTCCCCAAAATTATAGCAGTCCAATTATAACTTAATGCCTCCTCAACATCTATTTTTATAAGCGGATAGACCATTGAAGCACCTAAAATTATAGGAACACACAATAAGAAAGAATATCTAGCCGCAGTTTCTCTGTTTAAGCCGGCGAACAAGCCCGTTGCAATAGTCCATCCCGAACGGGAAAATCCGGGTAAAACGGCTAATCCCTGAGCTAACCCGATAAATATTGACTGTTTTAAATTAGGAGTATCAAATTTTTCAACTCTTTTTTTAGAAAGATATTCGCTAAAAAACAAAACAAGACCGGTTAAAACGAGTAATCCCCCAACAAAAGCAGGATGATATACCAAATGTTCGGCGACATCATTTATCGGTAAAGCCAAAACAATAGTAATAATTGTACCAATTATTATATAAATTCCCAACTTAGCATTTTTTACAGTATCGTTTTGGGAAGATTTTAAAATTTCTTTATTTTTTAATACTTCAAATAATGCCTTACATATTTCCCAAATATCTTTTCTGAAAAATATTATTACAGCTATAAGAGTCCCCAAATGAAGCATTATATCTAAAAATATTTCTTCATTTGACTGCTGTACAATTTCTATATTTTTAAAAATCTTATAAAAATTTGATGTAAAAACTAAATGAGCAGAACTTGAAATCGGCAAAAATTCGCTCAATCCCTGAACTATCCCCATTAAAACTGTTTGCAATATCGGCATTATTTACTACTCTTCCTCAAAATATGAACAACAAGATGTCTGTGTTTCCCAAACAGAAACCTTATGCAACTGAACAATTTTTTCTTTTAATTTTGAATAAATATAAGAAGCAATCATCTCGCTTGAAGGACTTTCACCTTTAAAATCAGGAAGTTCATTTATATCTTTATGATCAAGCCCGTCCAAAACTTCGTTAAGTTCTTTTTTCAGAACTTTATAATCTATTAAAATATTACTTTTATCTAACGATTCTCCCCGCACAAAGGCCTCAACCATCCAATTATGTCCATGCTGATTTTCACATGCTCCGTCATAATTCAGTAAATGATGAGCCGCTGAAAAAAACGCCTGTGTTTTTATTTCGAACATATCAATTTCCTCAATTGCGAGATCCTTCGGCTTGAACTATCATTCTGAGAGAAGCGAAGAATCTCATTATCTAACACCTCAGAATGATTCTTTATTTATTCAAATTGTGATTCATAAATAAAATCACACAATTCTCTTACTGCACCCTTGCCACCATCTTTTGATGAAACAAAATTGCAAATATCCTGAACCTTTTTAACAGCATCCGCAGGGCAGGCACTTATTGCAACTTTTTCCAAAATAGGAATATCGGGTTCATCATCTCCCATATAAGAAACCTGAGAATAATCCAGCTCATATTTCTGCATAATCGCTTCCAATATAGGCAGTTTATTTTTGACACCCTGATAAACTTCACTAAATCTTAAATCAACCGCTCTTCTGTCAACAGTTCCGTTTTTACGACCCGTAATTACAGCAGTCAAAAATCCGTTCCTTACCATTTTGGCAAGCCCGTGTCCGTCTTTTGCATTAAATGTTTTATATTCTGTTCCGTTTTCATCATAAGTAATACTGCCATCAGTCATTACTCCATCAACATCGAAAACAAGAAGTTTTATTTTAGAAGCTTTTTCTTTTAAATCCATTAAATATCCCCTAAATTCAAATTTATTATACTATAAATATTTATTCTTTTGTAATAATTTACAATTATTAAATAATCTCATTGAAGTATTTTATCACTGAAAATATTGACACTGACAGCTTCAAAGTCTATCATAAATTGAGAGAAGAAATATTTGGAGGAAAAATGGTTAACGAATGGCCTGACGCGTATATGCACAATCCCAACATTAATAAACCAATCGAAGAAATTTGGGATGATATTGATAATTACAGTTTTGAAGACCGATATGAATCCACGGAAAGACTGCATGCGAGTCTTAATATGGTCGTACCGTTTCCGCCGCTGAAATATAAAGGTAAACTTGTAAAAGGTGTATTTTATTCTCAGGCAACACGCACCATTATGGAAAAATATCCTGAATTAAAAGAAATATTTTTTGTAATCGCAAATTCAATGTTTTCTTCTTATCCGAGAAATCACAAAGCGGATTATTTTTTCACCTGCTATAAAAATGAAGCAAGAGAAAGATACTTCAAAAACAAATATCCTGAAACAAAAGATATAATTTGCCTGCCCTTGCAGGATGCGGATTTTCTCAACGAATATTATATAGGTCCGGTACCATATACCCCTAAAACAATTGACGTATTTTGTGTTTCAACACCATTTCCGGTAAAAAATTTGCCTATCATTGCAGTTGCACTTAAAGAATACGAAAGAAAATACGGAAGGAGATTAAAAGTTGTTTATGCTATCGGTAAAAAAACAGCCGTAAGAAGGGAGGACGGATCATTAGACTACTCTCAGGTAGAAGAATACGGGAGCAAACAACTTCGTTATGTAGATGAAGTATTTGACGGAAAAACCAAGGATTATATTGATTTCTACCCGTTTATTGATTACAAAGATTTATCTAAATATTACTCCGCATCAAAATGTTGTGTTTTGGGTTCTCTTATTGAAGGGAAAAACAGATTTATAAGCGAATCCCAAAGCTGCGATGTACCGATAATTGTATTCAAAGATTTCAATAAATATTCAAGAGGAGATTTCCCTGTATTTTTCGGAAATGCAGGCGAATATGTTCCGTTATTTACTCCCGAATCATTAGCAGACACAATACACAAGGTTATAACCAATCCTCAGAATTATGAACCGAGGAAGAATTATCTCGAACACTACGGAAGAAAGAATTTTGTAAATACAATTATAGACTCAAATCCGTATTATGCTGAAAATATCCCCAATTATGAAAAGGGTAAAACCCACGACAATTTTTGGGTTGATTTGGCATGTTATGATAATTATCAGGTGAGCTATCACGATTTCCTTTACGACAAAAAAACTAATCTATCACACGTTGTAGGGTTACAAAGTATAGAACGTCTGATTAAGTATTATTACCAAAAATTCGGATTACCATGGAAATACGACTAAAGATATATCCTTTTGAATTTGTTCCTTCAATTCATTCAAATTATCAAACTTTTGTTCATGGCGAATGAATTTCAAGAAATAAACTTCTATTTTTTGGTCATAAATATCTTCATCAAATCCCTCTAAAATGTGAGTTTCAAGAATTTTTGTACTCTCGTGGCATACTGTCGGCTTTGTTCCGAAATTTGCAATTCCCTGGATTTGTCTACCATCCTGTAATTTAATTTTTACAAAATAAACTCCGTTTGGCGGCTCAACAATATTATCAGGATAATTTATATTTGCTGTCGGGAAATTAATTGTTCTGCCTATTTTATTGCCTTCAATTACAACACCACATACCTTGAATTCTCTTCCCAACATTGAGTTTGCATCTTCGATTTTTCCATCTTCTAGATTTTTACGAATTGCTGAACTGCTGATTAATTTGCCGTTTAATTCCTGCTGCGCAAGAGATTCAAAACTATAACCAAATTTTTGCTGATTATTCTTCAAAAATTCGCAATTCCCTTCCCTGTTAAGCCCAAAATGATGATTAAAACCTGTGAAATGAAGTCATTTTTGAAACATCATTAAAATCAAGTTCTATAATATAATCTGCACCGAGTTTTTCTATCATTTCATAACTTTCTTCCCGAGAAGAAATATATTTCGGCTCAATATGCTTCAAGAAGCAGTATGGTTGTTGCTTTAAAGTAACAACCGCAGATTTTGAATTGTTATTTTGGGCAAATTCGACAGCTTTTACTATTAATTTTTGATGAGCAATATGAACGCCGTCAAAAAAACCTAAGGCAAGCGACAAATTTGGAATTTCAATTAATTCTTTTATAATCTGCATAAATAAATTGTAACACGAACTAATTAAATAATATTCCGACAATAGCAGCAGACATATAACCTGTTAATGTCCCGCAAATTAATGCTCTCAGACCAAGCCGTGCCAAATTTTTGCTGATTATTCTTCAAAAATTCGCAATTCCCTTCCCTGTTAAGCCCAAAATGATGATTAAAACCTGTGAATATACCAACAGGCGAAAAA
>CACXAK010000109.1 GCA_902765655.1 uncultured bacterium
GAGCATAAAATGCATTCTGAAACTTTTGAAATCTCTCAAGAGGCGGCTGATAAAATAAATAGTGCAAAGGCAAACGGAAAAAATATTGTTGCAGTTGGGACTACTTCTGTAAGAACGCTGGAAACCGCCTACCAAAAGTTTGGTTGTATAAAACCCTGCCATGATGCATCAGAATTATTTATTTACCCTCCTTATGAATTTAAGGTCGTTGATAAATTAATTACAAATTTTCATTTGCCAAAGTCGACATTACTGATGCTTGTGAGTGCCTTGGCAGGAAAAGATTTCATATTTGAGGCATATCATCAGGCAGTTGAAAATAAATACCGTTTTTTTAGTTATGGCGACTGTATGTTTATAAAATAATTATTTGACTTTTATTTTTAAATCATTAAACCATTTGGTGGATACATTTAGGGAAAATTTTCACTATAATGTATCTGTACTTGGGAGGTAGATAGTTACATGTTTTCACAAATGATTCAGAATTTGTTGAATTCGGGCGGTAAAGCAGCGGCTATGCAGCGTGCTTCGCAGATAAATTCTTACGTTAATAATATGTCGAGAGTTCTGAATCCTGCACAAACCAAATCAAATCCTCTTGATACAATTTACCCGGGAGACGGGAGAAATGTTCAGTCATTTGAAAAAGTTTTATCTAATACGAAACAGTCAAATTTTGGGACTTTACTTTTGAATCCGGAGTTGCTTAAAAATAACGGAGTTACTCCTGCATCATTAAATGTAAACGGAAATATTTACGGTTCTGATGATATTGATACAAGCAGCGTAACTAATGATATTTTAAAAAGAGCGATTCAGGAAGTTAATGATGCGCGCAGGGATTATTCAAAACCGCAGATAAGAAGTTCAAACACTCAAATTCTTGATATGGTGAATAATGTTGCTCGAAAACATGGAGTAGATGAAAAGTTGGTTCAGGCCGTTATAAAGCAGGAATCTGGCTTTAACCCTAAGGCGAAATCAAAAGTCGGTGCAATGGGTCTGATGCAGCTAATGCCCGCGACTGCAAAATCTTTGGGCGTGAAGGATCCGTATAATCCGCAGCAGAATGTTGAAGGCGGGGTAAAATATTTAAAATCCATGCTAAAAAAATACAATGGTAATGTTATATTGGCACTTGCTGCATACAATGCAGGTCCGAATGCGGTTGATAAGTATTCGGGTGTCCCGCCATATAAAGAAACACAGAATTATGTAAAAAATATTTTGGCAAATTATTTGTAATTTATTTTAAAAAGCCGGTTTTAATGATATTTTTGTTGAATTTTTTTTCGAGCTTGTCTAAGCACTCAGCAAGTTTACGCTTTTTATCCTCTTTAGATATGTCGCTGTATAGAGAAAGCTGTTCAGTTCCCTGTTCTCCGATTTTTTCAAGCACAACACCTGTTGCACGATATAAAATATTGGGATTATATATTTCTTTTAGCAATTCAATTGCAATTTTAGAAATTTCAAGTTCAAAATCAGTCGGGGTTGTCAAATCTTGTTTTGTATAATACACTCTAAAATCTTTAGTCCTCAGCATTACCCCGATCTGCATACATTTAGTATCGTATCGTCTTAGTTTTCTGCAAGATGTATGTATATGCATATTAAGTTCGTTTTTAATAAAATTGAAATCAGATGTAAAAATACCAAATGCTCTTGTATTTTGTATTGATTTAGGTGTCGTTTCTTCGTTTAAAACGGGAGATGTCATTTCTCCCAATAGTTCATGACGCATTTCAATTCCGTGAATTCCTATCTGCTTATCAAGCCAACTGTCTGTTTTGTTAACAAGTTCAAGGGCTGTAATTATTCCGTTTTTTTTCATACGCTCTGTTAATCGTCTGCCGATACCCCAAATTTCTTCTATTTTGGTATTTTCAAGCTCTTCAAAGATGTTTTGGCTGTTTATCATATAGATATGCGAGTTAACGTTTTTTGCTTTGTCGGATGCAAGTTTTGCCAATGTCTTTGAGGAGCTTACTCCTATTGAAACAGGGATATCAACTTCGTCAAGTACTCTTTGGCGTAACATTTGAGCAAGCTCGTAATAATTTTTTTTATAAAGGCGTTCCAGCCCCGTAAAATCGACAAATGCTTCATCAACCGAATAAATTTGAACATAAGGGCTAAAATCTTTCAATACGGACATAACCTGATATGATACATTCCCGTAATATTCGTGATCTGCAATCGGATAAATCGCCTTTGAGTGTTCTTTTTTAGCCATAAAATACGGTTCTCCCATCCGAACTCCAATTTGTTTTGCTTCCTTGGAGCGGGAGATTACGCAACCGTCCTTGTTAGATAAGACGCATACCGGCTTATCTTTTAACTCGGGATTCCTTTTTTGTTCGCAGGATACAAAAAAAGAATCGCAATCCACAAGTGCTATAACTTTTTGATTTGCCATATTTACAGTATTGAATATTTTTTGTTCCTCGTCAATAGAAAATTTATATTCGTAAAGCTTTTTATGCTTATGTAAATAATTTTTAAAATTTAAAATTTTATAGCAAAAAATATCTTGATGTTTTTTTACACATAGTGTATCATTAAAAATATTTTGTAATTGTAAAGGTAGAAAGTATGCATAAAGATTATATTTTTCCCAAGAAATCAGATTTTACTAAAATTTCTATTTCTGATGTAAACATTGAATTACCGGAATTAAAAGATATATCAGAATCAAAATCTGCAGTTATAGGTCAGTGGCTTATGAAGTATATTGAGCAGGGTTTAAAAACTGAAAAAATATCTGTTAATAATATAATGCCTTCAAAAGCGGATTTTGCATATAAATTAGGGGTAAGCATAGGAACAATGCAAAATGCTTTCAGATATATCGAAGATCTAGGTTATGTCGAATCAAAACAATGTATCGGAACACTTGTTCGTGATTATAAAAAACCTGTTATTACAATGCGTAAACTTAAATCTAAAAGAGATTTGGCTTCAGAAGCTATAAAAAGATATATTCTGACAGGGAGTTTTAAAGTTGGCATGCCTTTGCCTTCTTCAAGAACACTTGCAACTCTAATCGGATTCAGCTCTAATACAACTCGACTTGCTCTTGATTATTTGAGTGCGCAGGATATTCTTGAACACAGATATAAAAATTCAAATGAATACGGCTGGATTATAAAATCTATGGATTTTGATATTATCCCTGAAATTCAGCACAAATCAAAAACACTTGTTGATATGGTCGTGAAAGATCTTGAAAATTATATAACCAATAATTTAAAAGCCGGAGATAAAATTCCTCCTCACAGTGAATTGGCAAAATCTTTAAAAGCAAGTGTAAAAACAGTTCATGATGCGCTGAAAATTCTTTCTGATAAAGGGGTTTTGTTACCGCGACGCGGGAAATACGGAACAGTTGTAGTTAAGCTGCCAAATGAAAACACTCTGTCCGTAAAACCTGAGATGTCTATTTTTGCTCCTGCAAAAGATACTGCATTCTATCATTATGAAAAAACTCAAAACAGAATCAAACGCATGATTGCCGAAGAATATGATATTGGTGAAAAATTACCTTCAATTATTGAAATGTCAAAAATGCTCGATTTAAGCCCGAACACAATAAGAAAAGCATTTCATAATTTGGCAAAAGAGGGTCTGCTTGTGTTTTCAAGAGGCCGCTATGGCGGAACATTCATTATTGATATTCCTGAAATCGAACAACAAACTTTCAAATGGCTTGCTGTTAATCCGCAATATATAGCTGAAGAGCAAAAAATTAATTAATCCTTAGTCTACATTTACCGGCTCACGCATAATTTTTTCTATGGCTTCCCGTGCGGTGAAGACAAGTGGCTCTGGAATATTATCTATTACTGTTAATTGTCTTAAAACATCAACAACCCGTTTGAATGCTCTGACAATATCGCCTTCGCCGACATCCTGCATTGAACCGACTATTGTATCCCACTCGGCTCCTTCAGCCCATAGCTCTATCATTGAGCTGAAATATGGATTGATATTTAAAGGTGCCTCAATGTTGTAATAATTTTGTATTTTTTCTAATTTCCGTTTTATATTTCTTATTTTGTTAAGTGTTTTTCGTACCTGCTCGGAGAAAGGCACATAAGGTATTTCCATCCTGAGTTCTTCTGTTGTTATGGCACACAAAACTCCTGCAAGCTGGGCAGGTGTCAGTTCTTCCAAAACTCCGGAAAATATAATTTCAGCCAGATAAAGTTCATTTTCACTTCTGATTTGAGAGGTTGTTTTGCCTTTATCTGTCGGATAATCGTTTACTAAATAACCGTATTCTTCCAACACTTTTCTGTGCGCTAAGAATTTGTTCCAATAAATATCTTTTTGGTTTTCTATTTCATGCAAAAGCTGATTTTTCTTTGCTTCTATCCGCTTAATTACTTCAATATTTTTTGAATGTTTTTTATAGAATTTACAATTATCGCATGCATAAGCTTGCATTTGTTTTAATTCTTGTTTGTTGCGTTCTCCAAACTCAATAACTTCAGGTGATAATGGCCGTTTTTTCTTTTTCTCCTGATTAAGAATTTTCTTATA
This sequence comes from uncultured bacterium, assembly GCA_902765655.1. GTDB lineage: Bacteria > Cyanobacteriota > Vampirovibrionia > Gastranaerophilales > Gastranaerophilaceae > Zag111. The sequence continues at coordinate 4,549 of CACXAK010000109.1, forward strand.
AGTTTGTCTGTTTTGAACATATAAAAATCTTATTCGGTCATATTTTTGTAAATCATCGTCTGTTTGTTTATACGGGCATACAAATGACCTTTCTTCAAGCTCTTTGTCATAGAGCTCCATCTGATGAAGAATCGGTTTTAATCTGTAATCGGAAGAATAATAGCCAAAACTTTTTAATATGAGCTCTTTTGATTCTTCAAGATCAAATCTTTGAAGAAGATTCAAAACCATCGAGAATTTGCTCTCTAACGGATTTGAACCGCTTTGAACAAGCTGCGCAACTTCTTCAGGAGATTGGAATGATGTACCGACAACGGTTACATAACCGACTTCATCCATTCCTCTTCGTCCTGCTCTGCCTGACATCTGCAAAAATTCATTAGCCGTCAGCATACGGTGACCTGAGTCTGTACGTTTACTCACAGAGCTTATGATAGTTGATCTGGCCGGCATATTTATACCGGCTGCCAGAGTTTCGGTTGCAAATACAACTTTTATCAGTCCCTGTTGAAAAAGTTTTTCTACCAAATTTTTCCATGCAGGCAAAAGACCGGCATGATGTGATGCGACACCCTGAATAAGATACTGAATATTTTTATTCCCGTAAAGGTGCGGATTATCGGCAATAAATTCATC
>CACXAK010000110.1 GCA_902765655.1 uncultured bacterium
ATGCTAAGAGTGCATGTCGGCGGGTTAAGAAATAAAATAGAACCTGATGCGAAGAATCCAAAGTATTTGCATACAGTTACTAATGTAGGTTATAAATTAACACCTTTTGCGTAAAATTGGTATGAAAAAATTTAAATTTCAAAGATTAAAAATAATAGAACAAATAGCAATCGTATTTTTCTTTGCGGTTGTTATTCCGATGTCTATAAGCGGATTTATCATTAATAACATAAATCAGCAATCGGTCAGATCTCAGCTTAGAGAATCTGCGTCTTTGGTTGCAACTATGGTTTCAGATGAAATGGATTTTTTATTTCGGTCAAGCAGGACCACACTTAACCAAATTGCAGACGCATTGAATTTTTTGCCGAGTGAAAGGCAAAAAAAATTATTTATATCAGAATTTACAAAAAAATATCCTCATTGTGAAAAAATTATCGTTGCAAAGTCGCAAAATGAACTTGATAAAATTACTGCAGAAGCCGAAGAACAGGAAAAAACCATAATGAGTACAAAATTAAAAGACGGTTCTTTTCTTGCTGTAATATACAATACGCAAGGTATGGATATTAAATTGTTTAAATCTCTTGAAAGTGATACAAGACAAATATATATTCTGCTTGACAATAAACATCTTCTTGCCTCGCACAATTATACTCCTGAGGTTTTTAAAGAAACAATGTCGATGCTGCCGGATAATATAAATTCTATAGATAGTGATACTCCTTTAATTTTTGGGGATGAAAAAAATCAGCCGATTGTTTATTTAAAATATAAGGATCCGAAATATTCAATTATTGTTACAACAACTGAAACAATGGCAAGATATAGTATAGTTGAAAACAGAATAAAAATAATTCTGTCTGTTTTGGTCGCAATTCTTTCAACGATGCTTGTTATCAGTTTTTATATTTTCTATTTATATATAAATATAAGACAATTATTTAAGGCAATACTTGCTTTATCAAAAGGTAATTATGAACACCAGATAAGATTATATAAGACTTCGTTTACTCCTTATGAAATAGTGTTTTTAACAGATGAATTTAATGAAATGGCTTCTGAAATCCATAAATCATATAATGAATTGGCTCAAAAAAATAAAGAGTTAAAAGATTTAAATGAGTTCAGATCTAATCTTGTTGATACGGTTTCACATGAACTCAGAACTCCACTGACAAGTATTCAGGGCTATACATCAAGGTTGATGCGAACCGATATTGTGCTCGATGAAGAAACAAAACAAAAGTCTTTAAGAATAATCAAAGAACAATCCGAACGTCTAAAGCGACTTATTGACGATTTGTTAACTATTCCTGATATTGAGGGCATGCGTTTAAGAACGGTTAATACAAATGTTGATTTAAAACAGGTTTTTGAACAGGCAGAGTTACTTTTGAGAAAGCATGACGGGCATGAGATTGTTGTTGATATTGCACCTGATTTCCCTAAGGTTATTGCTGATAAAGGACGGCTTGAGCAGGTCATTGTAAATTTATACGAAAATGCCGTAAAGTATTCTTATCCTGAATCTCAAATAATAACTGAAACTTCAGTTGTAGGGGATAAAGCATTAATCAAAGTAAAAAACAAATGCGACAGGATTACTCAGGACAAACTTGATACTTTGTATGATAAATTTATTCGTCTTGATGATGAAATGACAAGAACAACACGTGGGTCTGGTTTAGGACTGTTCATTGTTAAAGGTCTTGTTGAGGCAATGAACGGTACTATTGAACTTTCTTCAACTGATGAATTTGGATTTATCGCAAAGATTACTTTGGATATTGCGCAAAATAAAAATTATGAATAAAACAAATTATTATATGCAAATTGCTTTAGAACAGGCAAAACAGGTCAATGGTGAAATCCCTGTAGGTGCTGTAATTGTCAGAAACGATGAGATTATATCGCGCGCTTTTAATACAAAGGAACAGGATAAAGATGTAACTTCGCATGCAGAAATAATTGCAATTAAAAATGCTTCAAAGGTTTTAAACAATTGGCGTCTTGAAGATTGTGATTTGTATGTAACATTAGAACCCTGCCCAATGTGCGGATGGGCAATTTTACAGTCAAGAATAAAAAATCTTTATTTTGGCAGTTATGATAACCAATACGGCGCTTTTTCGGTCGCTCATCTTGATAAAATTTCAGATTCAAAAGTAAAAGTTTATGGTGGGATTTGTGAAACAGAATGTGACAGTATATTGGAAAAGTTTTTTGATGATTTGAGAAAGTAAGCGTTATATTCTTTTTATGTTATTATATTAGTGTAGTATTTTGTTACAATTAAAAAATATGACTAAGGATAGAGCAGGGATATTAAAAAGTATAGGTTTCAGCGGAGATATTTCAGAACCAAAGGTTTCTGTAATTATTCCAACATATAATGATGAAAAATTCATTGACAGATGTCTTGAATCTGTTTTGACTCAGACTTTAAAAGAAATTGAAGTAATTGTTATAAATGACGGTTCGACTGATTCTACAAGAGAAATCTTGGCGGAATACGAATATCACGATTCAAGAGTAAAAGTTATAGATCAGGAAAATCAAAAACAAGGAGCGGCAAGAAATAAAGGACTTGATATTGCAAAAGGGAAATACATTGCGTTTGTTGATGCTGATGATTGGATTGACAATGATTATCTTGAACTGCTTTATAATGCGGCTGAAAAGTATAATGTAAATATCGCCGCAGCAACAGCAACAAGAGATTATGAGAATAAAGTAAAATATCATCTGAAGCTTAATGAAGAAAAAACTTATTATGGTGCAAATGACATTATTGCGGCCTTAAAAAATGAGCTGATAACTCACAGTAAAATTTATCGCTTTGAAGCTGTAAATGATTTACGATACGAAGAACAGGTTTTATATGAGGACGGTCTATATACTATTGAAGCTATTTATAAATGTAATTCAATGGTGACAGTTCCTGATGCACATTATCATTATTATTCAAACCCAAATTCGACAGTAAAACAAAAACGAAAACTAAGTAATGAAAATGATAAAATTTCAACAAATCTAGAGATTATAAATTTTGCACAGGAACATAATATTAGATTAAACAAATGGCTTGTACTTAAGGAAGATCATTTTATATGGAAAATAAAGCATTACAAAGATTATAAAGAATATTATTTTTGCGGAGTAAAAGTATGTACAAAACAAATTCCTTTTGATAACAGCAAGACGTTTTTAGTGTTTAATACCGCATATTTAGGAGATGTTTTATTATGTAATTCTCTTTGCCAAAATATAAAAAGAGCTTTCCCGAATTCAAAAGTTGTGTTTATTACATCTCCGTCTTGTAAAGATGTGGCTTTGTATCAGGATAGCGTTGATGATGTTGTTGTATATGATAAAAAGGGGATACATAAAGGTATAAGCGGTTTAATTCGCTTTATTAAAAATTTTAAATACACAAATATTTATGCATCATTTATAACGTACAGAAGTAACAGTAATCGTCTTTTAGCAAAACTTTTAAAAAGCAGGTTTATACAAATGGGAATGAAAGGTAATTATCCTATATCTTCCCAAATGAAGCATAATTTGCTTCTTCAGCCGTTTACAAATAAAAATATTCACAATTTGCCGATAAAAATAAATCTCCCTGAGGGTATAGAAAATAAAGTAAAACAAATCAGTAATGATGATTACATAGTCCTTTGTACGACATCAAAAAGAATAGAAAAAGATATGCCTGTTGATACTGCGGCAGATTTGATTAATAAAATAACATCTGAAACCTCTTATAAAGTAGTTTTTACAGGTGCAGGTCAGAGTGCCGTTGAATACAGTGAAAAATTAAAAGCGGCAGGATGTGATTTTATCGATTTGGTGAATAAGACATCAATACTTGAACTCGGTGCGGTTTTGAAGGATGCGAAAGGTGTAATTAGTGTTGATACAGGTACATTACATTATAGTTTAGCTTTAAATATCCCTGTTTGTGCCGTGTTTTATGAAGATGATAAAATTGCAAATTGGGCGCCAGATGCAAGAATTTATAAATCTGTTCTTGTTGATAAACACCAGACCGCACAGAATATTTATACAGAATTTATGACTCTTTCAAACAGAGAGAATGAGCAGGTGATTAATGTCTAAATTATTCAGTTTTCAGGATTTAGACGGGCATTATACCATAAGATTATTTGGTATAAAATTTAGTATTCGTCATAAATGCAATTTTAATTACAAACCTGCATGTGAATATGGTGTCACAACCGAAAAAAGGAGTCCTCAGTTAATAGTTTCTTTGACAAGTTATCCGGGGCGAATTGCTACAACACATTTAGCCGTAAATACTTTGCTGCGCCAAACAATAAAGCCGGATAAAGTAATTTTATGGCTTGCAGACGAACAATTCCCGAATAAAGAAAATGATTTACCGATTGAGCTTTTAAAATTAAAAGAATTTGGATTGGAAATAAAATGGTGCGAAGATATAAGAAGCTACAAAAAACTAATTCCTGCATTAAAAGAGTTTCCTGATGATATTATTGTAACTGCGGATGATGATATATATTATGAAGAGGATTGGCTTGAAAGTCTTTATGATGCGCATAAAAAAAATCCAACTTCATTAATTGCGCAGCGGGTAAGAAGACTAAAAATAGAAAATAATGAAATAAGAGTTTTGCCGAATAAAATATTTATGGATTGGGATTTATCAAAACCGGAATATTTTAATCAGTTATTAGGCGGTACAGGATGTTTATATCCTCCTCATTCATTGT
>CACXAK010000111.1 GCA_902765655.1 uncultured bacterium
TATAAAACGATTTGGATAAATGATTATGTCAACAGAGTTTGGTATAAAAGAATTTTACCTCAAAATATTACATGTATATGTAATTTCCATTATAATATTCTATCTTCAGACTCCTCGGGGAAAGTATATATAGAAGATTTAGGTACGACTTTTGACGGTCAGAATATTGATTTTATGTGGAAATCCCCTTTTCTTTCTTTAAGTAATGTTCACCACAGAAAGATGATTGATGAATTTTATTTTGTGCTTGATGATGCTCAGGACAATAAATTCAATTTTTATGTGTATAAGGATTATGACGGAAATTGCCCTGATGACAGGGAGCTTATATATTCAAGAAATTTGACTCAATTAATTTGGGCAAAAGATGATGAGGATATTGACATTTCCAAATGGGCTCTTGATGAAAATAATTCTCCTATATGGACAATAAATGCCGATATTATAGAAAAAGCCGAAATATGCGGAAGCTGTTTCAGTATACAATTATGTGTCGAGGGTAATGAAATTGACGATAATTGCGCAATAATCGGTTTGCAGTTTAGAGAGATTTATAACGACGATTAAAACACCACTCATTTATCAATATACAGTTACACAACAATTTGAAAACGAAAGGACAAAGGAAAAATGACAGATTTTTCAACAACTTATTCTGCTTTCATTCCGGAAGTATGGAGCCAAAAATTAAACACAATGCTTGAAAAAAACTGCGTAATGATGCAGTGTGTTAACAAAAATTGGGAAGGAGAAATTTCAAAACAGGGTGATAAAGTAAAAATTATAACTCCTGCAGATGTTTCTGTTTCAACTCTGACAACAGACAGTATTACTTATTCGGCTTTGACCCCGACCTCAAAAGAATTAGAAATTGATCAGAAGAAATTTTTTGCTTTCAAAATAGATGATGTTGCCAAAGCACAGGCAAACGGAGATATTATGGAAGCGCATTTGAATAATGCAAGAAAAGCTATTGAGGTTGTTCAGGATTCATATTTATTATCTTTGCACACAGATGTTCCGTCTGCTAACATCGTAGGTTCTGCTGATTCTCCTGTTGAATTGAATAAATCAACAATATACGAAAAATTTGTAGAACTTGCATTGGCATTAAAAAATTCTGATGCTGTGTATGGCGGAGTTCGCCCTTGGGTTGTTATTAATCCAAATATTGAAGCATATTTATTGCAAAGTCCTGAATTTATTTCTGCTCACAATGTTGCGGATACAACATTGAGAGAGGGTTCAATCGGTAGAATTGCAGGCATGGATGTATTAGTCAGCACAAATTTAACTGAAGTGGATGACAAATATTACGTTTTGGCGGGTACTAATGATGCTATTACGTTCGCTTCTCAGCTTGCAAAAATTGAAAGCTTAAGAGATAAAGATTCATTCTCAGATTTGGTAAGGGGCTTATATTTATACGGCGCAAAAACAGTTCAGCCAAAAGCATTGGCAAAAATGATTGTCAGTGCGGGTACAAGTGATCCGGAGCCGACAGAAGCACCGTCAGAAACCCCTTAGAACTGTAAAATCGGTATTGTACTCTTTTTCTTTAATGGAAAAGAGTACGAATATCGTCAAAAGGAGAAAATTTATGCTCAAAAAAATCAAGGCAATAATAAAAAATTTGGCTCAAAATGCGGTGATAATTGCGGAGGAAGAACTTGGTTCAGGCAACGGGCAGGCAAAAAAGCAAATTGCAATAGAATATATAATCAATAATTTGCCATTTTCTGCGCCAATTAAGCAAATTATATCATTTCTGCTTTCAAAAATGATTGATGAACTTGTTGAATCCGCTGTTGAATGGCTGCATAGCCAAAATCAAATCAAGGAGAATGATAATGCAAAATCAACAATTTAATGGTATTTCATCATCTGCCGTGACTCCGCAGATAAATTACCAAAATATACTTCAACAATTATTACTTTCACTTGCGGCAAATGCGCAAAAGGAACAGCTTGTACAACAACTAGGTAATAACAAGCAAATTCAGCAACTTATAAGTGCCATTAACGAAACAAACAAAGTAAATCAAACAAGTAATGCTGTTCCGCAAGCTCAGGTGCCGGCTCAAAATCCTCTTGAGATTTTTAATCAGGAAAATCCGGGATTCTTTGATAAAAGTGCAAGGGTAGATGTTTTGAATTATATCAGGAATTTTGATATGGACAAAGATGAAATTTCCAAAATAGCCAAGATGATTGAAACTCTCGAGAATTCAGCCATTGACGGTTATTTAAAACAAACCGCACACGATAAGACATTAAATGACGAAAACGCTGCCGCAAAGAGCAAATTAACGGCTTATGCACAAAATTCAGCTATTGACGGTAATAATAACAAGGTCTTTACTCGTGAGGAAATCGGCAAAATGAGTGGTGACGAATTTGTCAAAAATGAAAAGCTTATTATGGAGCAGGTAAGACAGGGTCTTATTAAATAGTTTTTGACAATACATCAGGAGAAGTTTGGGGCAGGGACTGCCTTGCCTCGGGCTTTTCCAAAATTAAAGGAGAAATAAATGAATTTTCTGGACATAATTAATAAATGTTTGTTAGAGCTTAATTACAGACAGGTAAATGCTTTTTCGGAACTTGTAAAAAATGATCATAAAAGAATTAAAACTATTATAAATATTGTAAATCAGGAAATTTGCACTGCAAATAATTGGAACTTTCTGCTCAGAAAGGCGGATATTTTTATTCCTGCAAATACGACTGAAATTGATAATACTGTAAATGGCAGAATATTGTACATGCTTGTCGATGGTAAAAAATATCACTATGTCGATGATGCAGAATTATTTTTGTCGGGGAATGCAAAAGATAATATATATTCTTCCTGCGCTGATAAATTACTATTTCCAAAATCGCCTAAACAAAGAAATGCACAGGTTGTTTATTATACAAAAAATTGTGTCAAGGATGCACAGGGGAATGAAAAAACAGAAATGACGGTACAAACGGATTCTTCAATAATTCCTGCACCTTTTGCCGAGCAGCTTTTAACTTACGGTACCTGCTTAAGACTAAAAGCAAATCCTTCATATATAAGGTTTAGTTATTGGATGAGCATGTATAAGGAAGCTCTTGCAAATCTGAAATCTACATCTTCGATTGATTCGAAAGATGCTCCGGTAGTGCGTTTATTGCGGCAATAAAGGCAAAAAAAACAGGAAGTCGTTTTCATTCCCCCCTGTTAAGATTTACACTAGCCGAAATATAAATAGCATGATTATTATACAATTTTTAAGCAAAAAATACAAATTTTAATAAGAAATGTAACATGATGAAACAATTAACAATTCAACAAAAACTTTTTGTCTCAGAGTATGTAAAGTCTTTAGATTCAGAAAAAGCTTTAAAAGTTGCAGGTTATGAGTTAAAAAATAAAGAAAAAACTCTTGCCCGTTTGCTTACTAATCCTAAAATTATTACGGCGATTAAAGAACAATTAAAGCATCAGATAGATGTTCTGAATGTATCAAAAGGTTATGTAGTACAAAAACTCCTTCAGATTGCGGAATTTTCGCTTGAAGAAGAAGAAATTTTTGATAAAGACGGTAATTATACAGGTAAGAAAAAACTACGAGATGCTTCTGCAGGATTGAAAGCATTGGAAAGTCTATGTAAGTATTTGGGCTTAGCGGTTTCTAAGGATGAAAATTCAGAATACAAAGAGGCAAAAATTATAACTATATCTAATTTAGATGATAAAAAAATATAAACTTTTTATTTATGAAAGGACAAACTATGAAGCAAGATAAAGAAATTGAGCAAATTTTGCTCAATGATGAAAAGTATGAAAAATTTATAAAAGGTAAAGCAGAGCAGGATTTTAATAAAATTATTGAAGATGCCTGCACCAAAAACGATTCTGTAATAACTGATTTTAAACAAATGCCTAAGGATAAATTATTTTCCAAAAAGGCAACTTACTATGTCATTAATAAAATGAGTAAAACAACGTCTTATATCAATGGTATGCAGGCGGAATCTTTTTTGGTGTCTCCCTGTGAAAGAGAAAAATTTTTATCCGGTCAGACTGATGCATTTATATATCAGGATTGTTATATAAAATTCTACAAATATAAAGGTTGATGTGCATGTGCAAATTCAAACGTGTTTTTTTAAATCCTTATTCAGGCAATTTGCACTATATCCCAGAAATTATAAATTGTTACGGCAGATATGCAAAATATTTACAGGATGATTATGCCCAAGATTTGGTGATGTTTTTATCTGCTCCGAATTTTTGGGTTGTTACGGATTATTCGGATGAATTTATGGGATTTGTTTTTCTTGATAATTTTACAGGAAACGGAAAAGCTAATTTTAGCGCAGAAATTACCGTATGTTTTGATAAAAAGGCATGGGGCAGTTTTGTCCGGTATAGTGCAAAACTTTTTTTAAAAAAATGCTTTGATGATTTTGGATTCTATAAAATTAAGGCCTTAATTTTTCCCGATAACTTCAGAGTAAAAAAGCTTCTCACTCAGGTTGGATTTGAATATGAAACAACATTGCCTGATGAAACTTTAAGAAAAGGCAAACCGCAAAATATAGATGTTTATTCTATGAAAAGAACTTATTACTACAAAGACGAGGTGAATTATGATTAATACAAATGATATTACGTTACTTACTGCTCAGGATTATTACAATGAGCAAAACATTTTAAATAATATTATTTCCAAATATGA
>CACXAK010000112.1 GCA_902765655.1 uncultured bacterium
AAGAATTTCTGTCGGCGCCATAAAAGCTCCCTGAAACCCGTTTTCGATAGCGGCAAGAAGCATAATGGTTGCTACAACCGTTTTCCCGCTCCCGACATCTCCCTGCAGCAGGCGCTGCATCGGAGCATCTGAATTCATATCGTTTAAAATCTCGTTGATTGCACGTTTTTGACCTGATGTTAATTCAAAAGGCAAACTCTTTATAAATCTTTGTACAAGTCCGTCTGAATGTACTTTAAGTGCATAAGACGGGGTATTTTTTGCAGTTGCTTCCCTGATTCTTATAAGTTTTAACTGGATTAAAAATAATTCTTCAAATATAAGTGAAAATCTCGCCTGTTCCAAAAGTTCCATTGAATCAGGAAAATGTACCTGTTTTACTGCCTCTTTTTTATCCATAATACCGTATTTTTTACGGATAAAATCGGGGATAATATTGATGATATGTTCTTTATACATTTCTATTGCATTAAAAATTGCTTTTCGCAAAATTTTTATATTTAAACCCTCACAAACGCTATAAATTGGTACAATTCTTGCAATATTGAGGTTAGATTCTTTATTATCAAGGAAATCACCGTTCATGATTGAATAGGTTGGTTTATCCATTGTCAGTCCGAAAGTATAATTATCCCGTTTTACTGTTCCGGAAATCATAATTCCTGCATTTTGCGGGAATTGTGCTTTCATCCTTTGCAGAGTATAGCGGTTACCTTTTGCATTGAAAAAGCAAATCTCAAATCGTCCGCTTTCATCACCTATTACAACCTTTGTTACTGATAAATTATTCCTTGTATTAAATGTGGATACTGATTTTATATAGCCAAAAACTGTTGTTGTCTGTCCTTCTTTGAGGTTTTTAATTAGTGTTCTTGTGGAATAATCGACATGTTTTTTCGGGAAATACATCATCAGATCCTGTGCGGTGTATATCCCGAGTTTATTGAATTTATAGGCAACTTTTGGACCAACTCCTTTGATATACATTACATCAACTTCTGAGGGATGTTTTTGACTCTGAATATTGCGCTCGTCTTCTTCCTGTTTTTCCTGTTTTTGTTTTTTCAGTTCAAGTTTAATGATTTTTACGAGTTGTTCTATTGCTTTACGTCTTTCCGGAACACCTGCGCAGGGGTAGACATCGAACGCTTCATATAGTACCGCCCAGCGCGGATTTTTTTTGTCTTTTTTTAATTCTTTTTTAATTTCGGCACGAATAAACTGGGAGAATGTTTTTTCTCTCCCATGAATATCTATATATCTGTACTCTGCCTCAATATCAAGGGCTTGCTTTACTTTATCAAGATTATCAAGCATATCAGGATTTTAGCATAAAATTAAGCTGTTTTTTACTGTGAATAATATTTACTTTTGTAAAAGTTAAGGCAATTTTTTTGTACAAAAATACTTTATATATATGTAGGTATAATATTTTTGCATGGTTATTTGCAAAAGTATAAAAAGGTTAGTTATATATGGGAAAAACGGTAGAAGAAATCTGCAATATTATTGCAAAACAGCACACTTCAAAAATTTGTGCCGATATTCCTTTGCATCACGAAAATCGGTCAAAAACATTATCGTCTGCTGTTTGTTGTACTGCCCCTGTAAAAAATAACCCGTATCAGGCATTATTTGCCAGTGAAAATTTATATGACAACCTGGAGCGAAAAATAACGGAAGAACTTGCCAAGGCGGTCGATAATAATTCCGTTCAAAGGATAAAGCATATAAAAAATAAATATGGAAATTTAAAAGAATTTAAAAGTGCAAAAGAATTTTTAAATAACAAATGTAAAGAAATCTGGAATGTATATGATGACTTAAAGAATGTACCAAAAGAAGCGATGAAATCTCTGGGTATTACAAATCAGCCGGATTTGGATTTTATTCTCGGTAACAGTTTAAAATACTATGAAAAAGATGAATCAAAATCGACATCATACATAATAGAATCAACGCTTAAAAATAAAAATATGTCTTATAAAATTGACGATATTCATAAATATCTTAAAGAAACAGCAAAAAAATCAAAATGTAAATTCAATTTTTATACCGTAAAATACTTAATTGAAAAGCAAAATTATTCAAAAGATAAGCTTTCAGATTTAGGTGTGGAAGAATGTATATTAAAAAAAGCACTAAAAGAATTATCTTTAAAAGATAAATTAAAATTTTACATAAGGAAAAGTGTGGGCTAAAAGTTAAACGCATAAAATCTGCACTACAAGATTGTCGCTGTATGCAATGAAATAATGCGAAATTTTGGCTCGTCAAATGAATAATCGGTATACTAATCAGGAACGTACGTAAACAAATCTCCCGTTTTGCAATCAAGTGCAAAACAAAGCTTATTCATTGTTTCAAACTCTATCCCTTTTGTTTTATCCCGATATAAATTATCAACCGTATTATAATCTAAACCTGCAAGCTTTGCTGTTTCAGATTTAGTCATTCTCTTTTTGCCTATTAAGGTAGAAATATTATTTAAAATCATATTTAAATTTTATATATTTATTGGCTAGAGTTTGACATATTTGCATATAATAAGTAATATATGATTACACTAAGTAAAATTAGTAATATTATTTAACATTTGGAGGATTTATGAAATTAAGTGAAATTGAAAATGAAGCAAAGCAAAAAGATTTTGTAATTAGTGATGCGCTTGTTACAATACAAAATTCGGTTATTTTAGGGCAAAATTACATCGAAAATCAGGAAGGAATTTCGGGATTAACCCCTTTATGTACAGTTTTTGAACAAATAGAAAATGCCCTTGAAAAAGTCAAACCGTATTATGACGTTTTGAATTATATCAAATAGTGCATTTAATTATTCCTCGGCACCAAAACTAATCAATTTTTAATGTATTTGGAGTTCCGATACCAAAGAAGTTTTTGACAAATTTATATCCTGCATAAACGGCTAAACCAATTGTTGAGCCCTTAGCAACGGTTTTACCGCCAAATAATGCCCCAAGACCTAGCCCGAGGGTAACTACACTATTTATAAGCATTCCGGTAAAGCCGCGTACATAACCGATTCCTTCATTAAAGAATCGTTTATATGTTTGGTCGAGTTCTGTTGTAAATGACCAATTTTTTACTTTTTCGTTAAATTTGCTCATATTTGGCATATACATAGAATTATTCAGATAATAAGCCGTGGTTTTTGCATCTCTTGTGCTTGCATACAAATCAGATTTCATTTTTCCTACATAATTTGCATCATAAGCTACTATGCCCAAAGCTGCAAGTCCTGCGCCTTTGGTGACCATTGTTGATACATTTGGTAACACACTTCTGATTCTGGTTAGTATAGCCATTGTTTTTCCTTCACTGATTCATTTTATTTATTGTTTGATTTTATCTGACTTTTTTTCTTTTCGTCTTTCTTTTCTTCTGTCTTTATTTTGGTACGTTTGTCAGGATCGACAATTACATCTTTATCTACACGCTGACCTGACATATCTAATAATATACGGGAAGCATCAGCAGCGTCAAATCCTTGTCCCTGAGGATTGGTTTGCATGTTTTTCAATACTGCTACCGTAAAATCATCTCCGTTACAAATTCTGCCTTCTAACGCGCTCAGAGCAAGAAGCCTTACTTCCTGAACAGGGTCTTGCAGCATCTTATTAACCAATGCTGTTAATGCTTTGTCATCTTTTCTTGATGGGTCTTCGTCAAGTCGTTCAAACACCGCTTTTGCTGCTGTTATACGTTGTGATTTATCCTGACTGTTGAGCATGTTTTCAAGATTTTTGATATAATCATCATTTAATAAAACTACACGTTTTTTTTCTGTTTTATCTCCGGTACTTGCGATATTTTCGGTAGTTTGGGTTGTTGTGTTGCTTGAGTTTGTTTCCTGATTAACTCCGTTGTTGCCTGTATTTCCGTTATTGCCATTACAGCAAGGACATTGACCCATCTGAGTTGTATAATAATTTGACGGATATGCTCCTGCCGGATAATAATTTGGTGCATTTACGTTATAAGTTGGTGCCATAGCGCCCGGTGGCGTTACTGACGGATTAAATGGAGATGTTGTAACTTGAGGCGGATAATATGGAGGGTTGTATTGCGGAGTTTGAGGTGCAGGAGCTGCTGCAGGTGCACTCTGAATCGGTACACTTGCACAATTACAATTCGCATTGTACTGCGGATTTATTGGCTGCTGATTTTGTCCTGTAATTTGCATACTATTACCCTACCTTATTCTACATATATATAAAGTAAGATTATCGAAAATAATTGCTATTTTCCGTGATTATAAGTTTACAAAACGCAACATGTTCCATGAACATATAATGTTTTTTTAGTAAAATCAACTTATGCATGGACAAATTTATAAAATATATTCTGATTCATATTTCGTAAATATTGGCGGAAATATTGTATCATGCAAAATAAGAGAAGTTCTGAAAAAACAGAAAACGTCAGTTGTAACCGGTGATTTTGTTGAAGTTAGCGCAGATGTTATTACTAAAATTCTTCCGCGAAAAAGTTTTATAAAACGTCCTTCAGTTGCGAATGTTGATCAGATTGTAGTTGTGAGTGCTTTAAAAGAGCCGGATCTCGATTTTGAGCAATTAAACAGATATATTGCTTTTGCAAAATATTATAAAATTCCGATAATTCTTTGTTTTAATAAAGAAGATTTAGAATTTGAATGTGTTTTGCAAAACAAAATAGAAGAAATATATGGTGATCTTGGCTATAAAATTGCATTTACATCTGCAAAAGAAAAACGCGGAACAGAATACTTATCAAAACTGCTTAAAGGCAAATTGTCGGCCTTATGCGGTAATTCAGGCGTAGGAAAATCAAGTTTAATAAATTCACTTAATCCGGATATAAATTTAAGAACACAAGAGGTCAGTGAAAAATTAAGCAGAGGAACTCATACCACAAGGCATTGTGAAATTATACAGGTAAATGCCGAAACCAGGATAATTGATACTCCGGGATTTAGTAATGTAAAATTTGATTTTATTCTTCCAAAAGATGTGGATTATCTTTTTGAGGAGATTTATAAATATAAAAATAAATGTAAGTATTCCGATTGTCTGCATATCAACGAAACCGGCTGCGAAGTTTTGAAAAATATTGATAATATTGATCATACAAGGTACGAAAGTTATCTGAATTTTGTAAAAGAGGCATTTGAGTACAAAGAAAAAGTCAAATATAACGGCAAGAAAACTGAAACTCACAATAAACTTCATAATAATAAATCGGTTGTAAAAATAAGTGAAAAGAAGCGTCAGGGTGGTAGAAATACTCAAAAACAAAAATTATACAGGGAATTTGAAAACAATGAAAATGAATGATTATATAAAGTTAATAAATGATAAATTAGATGAATATATACAAATAGAGTCCCCGCAAACAATTTTTAAATCAATGAAATACACTGTCACTCTTCCGGGGAAAAGGTTGCGTCCGATTATGTGTCTTGAAACATGTAAAATGCTTGGCGGGGAAATTGAAGATGCAATTCCGACTGCATGTGCGATTGAGATGCTGCATGCTCAGACTCTTATTCATGATGATTTACCGTGTATGGATAATGATGATTACAGACGCGGGAAATTGACAAATCACAAAGTTTTCGGGGAAGCAATTGCCGTATTGGCAGGGGATGCGCTTCTTACTTATGCTCCGCAAATAATTACAAAATATTCTGATAATCTTTCACCATCGATAAAAATCAGAGTGTTGAACGAGTATTTTAATTACGCAGGCGCAAGAGGGGTAATTGCAGGTCAGGTTGTTGATATAGAAAGTGAAAAAAATGATAATATAAATGACAAAGAAAAAACGCTCGATTATTTGCATCTTCACAAAACTTCCGATTTATTTCAGCTTGCAATGCGTTCAGGTGCAATTATTGCCAATGCAGAAGATGAAAAAATTTCTGAAGTGACGGAATTTGCAAGAAATTTCGGGCTTGCTTTTCAGATTGCTGATGATATTTTGGACGAAATCTCAACATTTGAACAAATGGGCAAAACAATGGGGAAAGACAAGGATGAAAACAAATTAACTTATGTTTCGCTGTACGGTTTGGAAGATGCAAAATGTAAACTTTCTTGCATATTGGCTCAATGTCGTGATACAATGAAAAAACAGAATTTCAACTCAGTAATTTTCAATGAAATTATTGTGCAATTATACAAGAGAGTAGGGATACAATGCTGATAGAATCATTTAAACATTTGGTCGCAAATAACGGTTACGAAGCTTTAAGCTGCGGGATATTATCTGCGTTTTTCGGTCAAATAATAAAGTTTATTTTGTTTACTATCAAAACAAAAAAAATTAATTTTAAAATATTTACTACAACAGGCGGAATGCCGAGTACACACTCAGCAGCCGTAATTTCTCTTTCTACAATAGTCGGAATTTTAGAGGGTTTTGATTCAATCATTTTTGCTCTGTCGCTTGGGATTTCTTTGATTATTATGTATGATGCTGCAGGTTTAAGACGTGCTGCAGGTAAAACAGCCGCTTGTTTAAATAAGGTTATGGAAGAGATTTATAATCATGACTTGGAAGCTGTCGGCGGCAAGTTGAAAGAACTTTTAGGTCATACACCGTTGGAAGTTTGGGTTGGTGCGACTTACGGTTTTGTTTTTGCATATTTTTATCATTTGTATATAACCGGTTAGTTTTATCATAACTTTTTTTACATTATTTGCTAATTTTTATTTATCACTCTATAATTAATTAAAATATATAAGGGGAGAGTGTATAAATATGAATCTTGAACATGTAAAACAAACCGATCCGCAAATCGCAGCGGCTATTGATGCAGAATTAGAAAGACAGCAAAATACGATAGAGCTTATTGCAAGTGAAAATTGTACATCATTGGCTGTAATGGAAGCATGTGGAAGTGTTTTGACCAATAAATATGCTGAAGGCAAACCACACAAGCGTTATTACAACGGTTGTGAACATATAGATGTAGTCGAAGAACTTGCTCAGAAAAGAGCATGCGAACTTTTTGGAATGGATCATGCAAATGTTCAGCCACATTCAGGTGCTCAGGCAAATATGGCTGTATTTATGGCTACAATGAAGCCGGGCGACAGAGTTTTGAGTATGGATTTATCAAATGGTGGTCACTTATCTCACGGTTCACCTGTTAATTTTTCCGGTTTGTATTTTGATGTAAAATCATACGGTATCAATGAATTTGGGGAAATCGATTATGAAGACGTCCGCAAAATGGCTATTGAACATAAACCAAAATTGATTATTTGCGGGGCAAGTAATTATTCAAAAGTTATAGATTTTAAGAAATTCAGAGAAATTGCTGACGAAGTCGGGGCTTTGTTACTTGCTGATATTGCTCATATTGCAGGTCTTGTTGCAGCGGGCCTTCACCCGTCACCTGCGGGGTATGCTCAGTTTGTTACCACAACAACACATAAATCTTTAAGAGGCCCAAGAGGTGGAATTATTATGTGTGATGAAGAATATGCTCAGATGATTGATAAGGCAGTATTCCCGGGAATGCAGGGCGGTCCGCTTGAACATATTATTGCAGGTAAAGCTGTTGCTTTACTGGAAGCTTCAAAACCTGAGTTTAAAGAATATGCTGCTCAGATTATAAAAAATGCAAAAGCACTTGCGCAGGGCTTAATGGATGAAGGACTCGATATTGTCGGTGGTATGACCGAAAATCACCTGATGACTCTTGATTTAAGAAAAACGGGTAAAACCGGTAAAGATATGGCTAATGTGCTTGAAAGAGTCGGAATTACGGCAAATAAAAATACGGTCCCAAATGATCCGCAAAGTCCTTTTGTAACTTCCGGTATTCGACTTGGTACTCCTGCAGTTACAACAAGAGGATTTAAGGAAGAAGACATGACTGAAGTTGCAAAAATTATTGCATCTGCAATTTATTCGTCGGATAATGAAACTGCACTAAATAATCTTCACCTCAGAAGCATGAATTTATGTGCAAAACATCCGCTGTATAACTAAGGAGAATCAAAAATTATTATCAAGTTAACACATGCTCATATAATCGGAACAATAATTGCCTATATAATCGGGGTATTTTTAGTTCCTGTTGTTATAAGTTTTTCCAAAAAGGAAGGACTTGTTGACCTGCCAAATGCGAGAAAAATTCATACAAAACCGATTTCACGAATTGGCGGGGTTGCAATATGGGGCAGTACGATGCTTACCTTTTTATGCCTTGTATTAATGAGTTATTATCCTTATGGAAAGCTGCTATCAGGAATATTACTTGGCGGTTCTCTGATGTTTTTACTTGGCTTAGTCGATGATGTATATGGCTTAGGCGCAAAATTTAAACTTGTAATGCAATTATCTATAGCTACGGTGGTGTATCTTTTAGGTGTGCAGATAGATAATGTCCCGTTTTTTGGGGGTGTAGAACTCGGTATATGGTCTTATCCGATTACATTACTATGGATAGTCGGGATTTCCAATGCAATAAACTTTATTGACGGAGTCGACGGTTTGGCAGGTTCTGTTATTACTGTAAACTCAATAACGCTGGGTTTATTAGCCGTAACAGTTTCACCTGCAAGCCCGATA
>CACXAK010000113.1 GCA_902765655.1 uncultured bacterium
ACAACACCTTTTATATCGTGATCAGATGTTAAAATTGTTACCTCTATTGGAACTGTATCATTATTTTTAGCCATATAATCCCTCTTTTCTAAGACTAGTATATAATATTTTAATTTAAATGTCTATAATTTAATGATTATTTAATACTATGCCCTATTTTTTTCTGAATCTTCCGCCATATACTTCGTGTACATCAACAACTGAAACAAAGGCATTCGGATCAATTTCTTTGACAATATCAAGCATTTTAGGCAGCTCAATGCGGGAAATAACACAATAAATCAGCTCTTTACTTAAACCCGAATATCCGCCAACTCCTTCAAGGTAGGTTACGCTGATATTCAGTTTATCAATTAACTCTTCACCTATTTGAGCAGAATTATCACTGATAATTCTGACAGATTTTGAACTGTTGAAGCCCTCCATAACGCTATCAATTACTCTTGATCCGATAAAATAAGTCAAAACGGAGTACATTGCGCTTTCCCAACCGAAAACCAAACCGGCAACAGCATATATAAATACATTTATATATAAAATAAACTCTCCGACAGAAAAACCAAACTTTCTTGATACTATCAGCGAAAGCATTTCCGTACCGTCTAATGAACCCTCACTTTTTAATATTGTCCCAACTCCGACCCCAAGTATTATACCGCCAAATACGGTTGCCAAAAGTAAATCATTTGTTGCATGAATTTCTTGGAAATATGTAGTTGATAATGCTAAAATAATGTTGGCATAAGCAGTCAACAAAACAAATCTAGTTCCCATCTTTTTCCATGCCATCAAAATAAACGGCAAATTCAAAATCATAATTAGTATACCAAGATTAAGTTTGAAAGCGTTACTTAAAATCATTGATACACCTATGACTCCGCCATCAATAATATCATTTGGGGATAAAAAAGACCCGAGCGCAAAACCTGTGATAATTGCACCAAAGGTTATCAAAATTAATTTTCTTACAATTTTTATTAAATTATTATTTTTCATTCTTTTTTTCTGCTTTATTTCTTTTTGAAATTAAATTTTCCAATTTAAAAATTTTACTATTATATTGTTCTTCAGAATTTTTTAGTCCTAAAATATTTTCCAAATCTGTTTTTAGAGTAGGAATATCATCATATTTTTTAAGACTTCCGTCCATCGTTATAGAAACATCACCTGTTTCTTCCGAAACTACAAGACAAGCAGCATCTGAGCTCTCAGTCATACCAATTGCCGCTCTGTGGCGTGTTCCGTATTTCCAGCTTAATTTAGGATCTTCGGTTAAAGGAAGAAGAACTCCTGCGGAAATTATTTTATCTCCGTTAATTACAATTGCACCGTCATGGAGAGGGGTATTAACGTGAAATATTGTCAATATCAGTTCTGTTGATACATTTGCATTTAAAATAGTTCCGACATCTTTAAAAGTATTGCTCAAATCTTTTTGGAAGACAATGAGTGCTCCGGTATGAGTTTTTGACAAATATTTTACGGCTTCTGTTACTTCTTTAATAACATCAATTGATTTACCTGCAGAATAAGTTTTATTATTTGACAATAATCTTTTTATAAAATCTATTTGTCCAAGATATCCAAGTAATTTTCGTAATTCCGGCTGAAATATGACAATTAAACTTAAAGATACAAACAGTACGACAGAACGTAAAAATGCGCCAAGAATTTGTAAATCTATGGCAATTAAAATCTCACTCAATATCCATAAAAATACAAGCGCAAAAGCACCTTTTACAAATTTTTCAGATTGAGTATTTTTTATAAATTTTTTATAAACAAGTATCAAAATTGATACTATAATCAAAACTTCAAAAACATTCTTCCAGCCAAATGCGCCTTTAATATAAGAATGCCAATCAACTACTAAATTTTGCAGATCAATTAAAATATCATTCATCATTTTTTCAACCTATCAGGAATTACATCACATCTTATTAAATCATCCAAAGTTTCGCGTTTTAGAATCACTTCGGATACACCATTATTGACAAGAACCATAGCCGGTTTTTCTACTCTGTTATAATTTGAAGCCATTGAATAATTATAGGCCCCTGTATTATAAACACATAAAATATCACCTTCATCAAGCTTAGGCAAGGTAATATTTTCAATCAGAATATCTCCCGATTCGCAAAACCTTCCGCCAATTGTCACTTGTTCTGTTTCATCTGTTTCTTTTTTGTTTGCAACTTGAGCATAATATTTCGCCTGATACAAACTCGGACGCGGATTATCAGACATTCCGCCGTCAATTGATACAAATTTTCTGCCATGAGGAACTTGTTTTGAGCTTCCAATTGTATATAAAGTTACCCCTGCCATTGATATAATACTGCGTCCCGGTTCAAGAAATATTACAGGCGGCTCTATACCATATTTTGAAATTGATTTATTTAGACTTGATATAATAATTTCTCCAATTTCATAAGTTGATGGGGGAACATCACTGTCGGTATATTTTACTCCCAAACCCCCGCCAATATTTATTTCATCAAGCACAATACCGAATTTTTTATCCAATCTTGCCAATTCTTTACACAAAATATCAATTTCATCTGCATAAATACTTGTTTCAAAAATCTGCGACCCGATATGTGCATGCAAACCATGTAACTTCAAATTCCCATATTCATTTAAAATTAATTCAACAGCATCATCAATCTGAGTCAAATCAAACCCGAATTTGGAATCAAGGTGCCCTGTCTGTATATATTGATGAGTGTGACATTCAATGCCGGGAGTAATACGAAGCAAAATATTGACAATTTTATTTTTACTTTGAGCAATCGTATTTAATAGAGCAAGCTCATAAAAATTATCAACAGAAATTCTGCCAACACCTAAATCAATAGCAAGATTCAGTTCTTCAAATGACTTGTTATTCCCGTTAAATAAAACTTTGCTCATATCAGCACCGGCATTGTGAACTGTATAAATTTCACCGCCTGAGACAACGTCAAACCCAAGTCCTTCATCTGCCAAAATGGCGGCAATCGCCGATGTACATAATGCTTTAGAAGCATACATAATATTTGTTTTCGGGTAATTTTCAAATGCTTTTTTATAATCTGCACAAATTGTTCTGAGAGTTTTTTCATCAATAACATACAATGGGGTATTATATTTTTCGGCAAGTTCAACCGTATCACAGCCGCCAATTTCAATATTACCGGCATTATTAATTTTTGCTGTTACTGGTTTTTGGAACTGATTTACGGATTTAGTCATTGAAACTCCCGGGTTGTGTAATTATAATATCATATTAGTTTTCAAAAATATAGACTTTTTTGCGATTTAATAAGCAAAAAATTTATCAAAATCAACATCATCAAAACTGCATAGAAGTAAAAATATATCATCATCTTCAGGAAGCCTTTGAAAATTATACTGATCAAAAGTCCAATATTTTGGGTTTATGCCTTTTACGATGGCGATATTTTTTTCTTTAAGAATCGTCAGTTTTTTCTTAACTGTTTCAAGAGGAATATTTACGCGCTTAGATAATTCAACTGCCGTTATTCCGTCTTCTGAAGAATATTTTTCAGGAGTAAGAAACATAAGTTCCAGCCCTACTGCTTTTAGCTCTTTGTCTTCATTTTCTAATGATGCATAGTATTCCATAATCATATTTTAAAAAAAATATGAATATAGTATATCCGTTATTTATAGGATTTGTCACGGAATTTCCTATGCAGAAGTAAAAAATTCCAGAATTTTTTCATTATATCTGTTATTATTTGCACTAAAAGGAAAGACTTCTCCGCCAAATTCACGTTTTACATGGGCAACTGCCTGAGCAACTTTATTATGCGAAGAAATACAATCTGTTTTTGTAATCACAGTTATTATGGGTAAATTATATGCACTAACCCATTCGCGCATTTGATAATCATTCTTTTGAATTTCATGACGACCGTCAACAAGCTGAACAAGGCACTTAATATCTTCTCTTTTCAGCAGATATTCTTCAAGATTTTTTTGCCATCTGTTCTGAACTTCTTTTGAAACTTTTGCATAACCATATCCCGGCAAATCCGCAATAATAAATTTATCACTGAAATTAAACAGATTTATTAATCTTGTTTTTCCTGGGGTATTAGATGTTTTAGCAAGTTTTTTATTATTAGCAATACCGTTAATAAATGAAGATTTCCCGACATTTGAACGCCCCAAAAGCGGAAATTCCGGGAGATTAAATTGCGGACATTGAGAAAGTTTTTCCGCACTTTGTATAAATTTTGCCTGCATAAAATTAGTCATATAAATAACTTATAATATAAAAATGTTCTTACAGCAATGTAGAATCAAAATGATTGTTAAAGTTACAGATAAAAAAACGGCTCCTATGGAGCCGCTTTTTTATGCATCGTATCGCTTAAATGATTTTTCAATTACTTTTGATATCAGACCTTTCATTGTATCGTATTCCGTAGTGAGGGATGATATTTCTGTATCAAGGTTTTTCATCTTCATATCAATCGTATTTTCTTTGTGTTCTATTCGGGCTTTTGCGGCATTATATTTTGCTTCTGCCTTGGCTATTCCTTCGGTATCTGCAACTTCTGCAATATATGTGTCGGTTGAATAGCTGCCCTGATAATAGTTGTAATCATTATTGATTGTTGAAATAAATACAGAACCGTTTTTCA
>CACXAK010000114.1 GCA_902765655.1 uncultured bacterium
TACCTTTTCCACTCATTATAATCCGCATCATAAGGAGGTGTTGCAGTTAGAGCAAGAGTTTGTTCCGGTTCAAGATTTTCATTAAGATATGTAAGGGCTTTCCACCATTCTTTTCTCAAATGATGTGCCTCATCAAAACAAAGAAGGGAAATTTTTGCACGTTTTAAAATATTGATTATTTCATCCGCTTTTTTTTCATTAAATCGTCTTGAGGAAGTAATAGATTCATTATCAAAATCCTCATCATTTTCCTCATATGTTTGCGGTTCTTTTTCATCAGAATCCCCGCAAAATGCTGCAAGCAATGCCTGATAAGTTATTACTGTTATAAATTTTGGCTCTCTTATATTGGTTGAAACTATGCCGTAATCTTTTTCATCAAGAAATGCCGAGCATATACGTTCTTTCCATTGGTTTTTAATTGTATTTGTCGGGGCAAGAATTAAAGTAGGGCGATTTATTCTTGAAATAACTTCAATTCCGAGAGTTGTTTTACCTGCACCCGGAGCAGCCACAACATGCAACTTTTCATCGCGCAAATGAAAACTTAAATTATCCAAAATTCTTTTTTGATAATCCCTCCAACTACCTTTAAATTTTAGCAAATTTTCCAACTATAACTCCTAGATATTTAATTTATAACCGCCACCATAAATTGTTTCAATATATTTTTTTCCATTAGAAATTTTATCGATCTTACTTCTTAAATGCCTGATGTGTACCCTGATAGTTTCGATATCATCATCCGGAGAATATCCCCAAATATCTTTTAAAAGCTTTGCGGATGAAACCATATTGCCATGATTCTGAAACAACAGATTGAATATATCATATTCAATTGGAGTAAGTTTTGCCTGTTTGTCACCTATCCTTACACTATACTGTTCAGGCAGCAGAGTCACTTCACCAATAGTTTGCAGCTCTCTTACAGATGCAGATTTCGGAATTTGATTAGTACGTTTTAGTAATGCCCGAACTCTCACAAGCAGCTCTTCAACTTCAAACGGTTTTACAAGATAATCGTCAACACCGATATTAAAACCGTTTACTTTGTCATTAAGTTGAGAAAGCGCAGTAAGCATTATTATCGGGATATTTTTTGTTTCATCATTTTCTCTTATACGCTTAGCAACAGTAAATCCGTCGACTTCAGGCATCATTACATCAAGCACAACTAATGACGGCAATTCCTGTTTAGCCAATGCAAAGCCCTTTATTCCGTCAAAGGCCTGCACAACCTGATAACCTGCAAGCTCAAGATTTATCTTTATAAGCTCGTTAATTGACAAATCATCATCAACAACCAGAATCTTATTGTTCATATATTACTTTGCCTCTGCCAATTTTTTTTGTTTGTACTCTAAAAGACAAGTTGCAAGCTGATCAGGGCAGCTTGTAGATTTTGGACCGCATTGAATCCCGCCCAAGCGTTCAATAACCTCATCAATTGTCATTCCCTTTATCAGCTCTCTTATACCGCTTAAATTACCATTACACCCGCCGAAAAAAGCAGCATCAACGATTTTGTTATCTTCTACTGCAACCTGCATCATCTGACAGCAAACACCTTGCGGCTGATATTGTAAAATTTCCTGTTTCCCCATTGTTTAATCCTCTCATTTATTCCATTCTAGTACATTAGCACATCTTTTTCAAATTTGAATATATGTTAAGATTTTTTTAATAATCACGGTACTAATAGCAAAAAATCTTTTTACAAATTTTAAACCATGCATGAGAATATATAAAATAAACAATTGTTACGCTTTTACGGGTATCAGACAAGACAGAAATACAGTCGAACAACTAAAAAAAGACAATCCTTATGATTTAAATTTGCCAAATCAGCGTCGGATTTCTAAGGCAATTGATGAGCTTTCGAAAGTACCCGGGGAAGAAAATATAGATTTTTTATTAGATGTTTCACAAAATTTGCGTTACGGTACAAATATTAATTTGGGCAAAAAGTCATACAATGACTGGCGCGAAAAACTGAATGATGCGGCAAAAAAATCTTTAAAATTATCTGATAAGTCCGTACAGGAAAAGTTATCAAAAAAAATAGATCAAATTATTAATTCTCCCAGAGATTTAACTTTAGAAGAAAAAGAACTTTTGATGCACAGAGAGAATCTCTTACTCAAAATTAATCCGGATGAGCTAAAAGAAGCATCAAAAAATACACAAAAAATTCAGAGAAATTTGAATTACTTCATAATATCATCAGAGATACCAACTTCACAAAAATTATATATTCTCAAAAAACTTAATTACTTTATGAGTGAAGACTACAAAATAAATCCGCAGCTTCAAGACAAAAAAACAATCGTTCTTGGAGAAATATTAAATGACCTTGTAGTTGACACTCCTGAATCGAAAATCCCGAATATTAAGGCAATCAATCAAAGACAACACGGTATGTGTGTTGCGATATCAATCTGCAGAAAAGCACTTGCATACGAGGACAAAGCAAACTATGTAGATATGATACTGACAGAACTTGATGACAGCCAATATATGCAGGTATATGACCGAACAAATTTAGGCAAACATCAAAAAGTACCCGTTCCAAAGACATACATTGATTATAACTATGCAATACAAAAGGGCTACAGAATAGTTGACGCATCTGTAATGAATTGGATGAATGCGGCTGATACAGTAGGGGCATTTAATGATGCCGTCGGCGGCTATACATCATTTGACAAAGAACATTTCGGAACATTCGCAGATACACATATTCACAAAGATATAGATAAGGACGCAGAAAAATATCAAGACTACTACAGAAGCTGCAAGAAAGCTAAAGATGCACTTGCCGCTTGCAAAAAAACAACTGAAAAACAAAAATATTATACATTAATCAAATCGAGCAAAGATGCAAAACGAATTGATATGACAGCAAAAGATATAAATCAAATTCATAATCTGCTCAAACAAATCGCACCTGAAACAGACAGTGCGCGAATTAATAAAATTACAAACGATTTGATTTCTCTTGCCATTACACATTCTGATGAAAAAAGCAAACTTGACAAATCAAAAATAGAATACGCTTTTATTGAAAACGAACCAAAGGAAATTAAGCAAAATAAAATAAAAAAATATATTTCAGATAATTTACCTGAAGATATTAATAAAAAAATATTAAATGAAAGAATTGAAGATTTATCGCTTTGTATTGAAGAAATAAAAGCGGTAAACCAAACTAATTCACTGACACCGTTTGGAAAATATATGCAAAGCAAAGCGCTTTTTGATGCTGCGGCAGCATACAGAACAATGCAATCTTTTGCACTTGATATTCCCGAATATTTGACTGACTTAATGGTTCAGTACAACATTCCTGACAATGAAACGTATATAATTCAGAATTTAAACAAGTTAAGCGAAAATATCCGCAATAACAAAATTAATCCGGAACTGAAAGAAGTATTATTAACCAGATTTGATAAAGAAATAGAAGAAAAGGCACAAGAAAAAAATAACATTACAAATAAAGACATACTACTTGCTGAAGTCTTGGAAGAATACGCCAATACTGTCGGGCTTATGATAACTACTTTTACTGATGATATTTACCATTCAATAATGCTTGGAGACCGTAAACAAGTATTATCCACGAAGTTGTCTTCTATTCGGGATGAATTGGCAGCCACAAAAGATAAAGAAGTAATAAAAGAAATTGCTTCTAATTACGGAATAAAGCCGGACAGAAACCACTTGTTAAAAATATTAGATAAAAATATTGAAACGCTAGAAGATGAAAATTGTACCGATGAACAATTCATTGAAATAATGAATAAATCCGGATATAAATCACACCTTTTAGATTTGAAAGAAAGTTTTGACAGTACATTTGAATTGCTGTTCACAGACCCCAACCCGTCATATATTGCAGGATTTAATCTTATGAACGGTGCGCCGATGGATGCCGATGAAGAAACAACACAAAATTTATACAAAGTTCTTGCAATGAGTTTTAACAATATGTCAATGATTATAAAAACCTTGCAAGATACGCTGCAGGTTGAAACAGAAGACGGGAGACTGCTAAATACTGCGGATCCGAAATTTGCAGTTCTTAAAAAACTTGAAAATATGGGAGATTTAGCAACAGAAAAAGAATTGCTCTCACTTCAGAAAAAATTTGACGGATACTATAAAAACAGAAATTCTGAAGACGGCAGTAAAGTAAAATTCAAAGACTTGCCCAAATCTGTTACCGAATTTACTCCTATGGAGAAAGAAGCATTAGCAAAATATAAAAAGAACGTAAATTCGTGGTACTCAACATCATCAAGAAGATTGTATGATATATATAAACAAATGAAAACACCTTTGGAAGAACTGAACAGAGAAATCGGAGTTCAAAAGGGTGAATATTGGGTAAGAGAAAATGATAGCGGATTAATGGATAATCAGGCGCTTAAAATTTTTGAACACATGACAGACCGCCCATATTATGGTGAAAGAAATATCCGCTCAGGAATAAATAAAATTAAAAATTCGCCATACTCCGGAACATCAATGACTTCAGTTAAAGATACCGAGCCGGCAATGCACGCGCAATATGTTGTTGATGTAAAACCGACATTATTAAAGTTTGAAAACCGAACACGAAAATATTTGGATCGATCAACAAGGATTACTAAGAACAGACTATTCCAGCGAATATGGAGGACAAGAAGGTTATATAACCAATGAAAAGTTCCAAAACGGAAAACTTGAAGATAATTTGATAGATAAAAAAGGGAAATTCGTACCTGAAAAAATTCCGAGTAAACAATATAACAAACTTGTAAATATGGACAATGAAGAATTCACATTCCCTATGATAAGAACATTAGTACTCCCGGGAGTTTCTCCGGATGCAATGGCAACAGTAAAAACTATTAAGCAAAATCTGCTGCTACCATCTTACGAATATCTTGATGATCTTACAGAAAAAGCATCAAAAATGACAAGCGACGAGATCAAATCGACAATAAAACGTGTTGAAACAGCAGGACAAGCATCTCGTTCTGTTTATCCTGTGCTTTTGAAAAGAATAAACGGAGATGATGTTTTTGATAAAGGCATTGACAGCAAAGAAAAATACTATAAACTTGCACCTGACGATAAGTTAAGACTTTTTGCAGAAAAAGTAGCAATAATAAAATCTTACGATGAAATTCCTGATATAAACACGTATAATATTGAAGTTAAATCACAAAAAGAACTGGATAAACTTCATCAGAAGCTTCGTAAAACCGCAAAAGACAACTTTGATTACATAATGGGTAAAAATCCGGACATTCTCAAATATGCAACAGAAGCTTCGCGCAAAGATATATACAATGAACTAAAACAATTTGCAGCTGACAACGACATTAATCTCAGCTACAAAGCAATGACAAAAATTGTAAACTCTATGAAACGAGTCAAAAAAGAACGTTATAACGGAAGTATTTCTCAGGGTATTGACCTGATGCAAAATAATTTCGAGAAATATATGAAACTTAAAACAAGTGCATCAGAAGATAAAATTCAACAATTATCCGATAAAATAAGACCTTTAATTGAAAAGAATCTGATTATTACGGAACAAGATGTAAAGACTAGTTTTTCAACAGGCCGAAACCAAAACATAGCAAACTGGATTGATAAAGAATTTTCACCTAAAACAGATAAAGAATTTGCACAAATTCTTAATTCAATTCGTAACATAACAACAGAAGAATTTAATAAAAATTATGAAACACGCATTTCTGATACCGATATGGGTATAAAATCCATAAACGGGTATGACGTTGTAAAAATGATTCGCTCCGGCAACGAATCAATGAAAAATGCCTTTATAAATACAATATTCTCAGAAAGTTATTATAAGGACATTAATGAAAGCAAAACTACTGCATACTATGATCTTAAAAAACTTTCAAGAAACCTCAGCGGAGGGAGATATGTCGGTGGGGAACGCACATTTGACGACCTGTACTCAGACTTTTATTACAATTTACAATCACTGACAATTAAAAAATTGTTTAATAAATACAAAGATGATGCTTTCAGAAAATACTTTGTATTCCCGGCATATCCGCTTGTTGAAATTTCGACACAAGAAGACCTTGAAAATTCATTAAATACATTCAATGAAAAACTTAATAATTACATGGATTATATATATGCATACAAAAATCAACAGGCATCATTATCAATAATATATGAATTAAAAGAATATTCCGACAAGAAATTCCCCAAAACAGGGGATTTGACACCCCATCAGTACTATAAAGTTACACAAGAACTTAATCGCTTACTTGCATTAAATTCAAGTGACAATACAATTGATAGTGAAAAGGAAAAAGCAAGATTATTATTCGCCTCCGGAACCCGTTGTGCTGAAGAATACAAAAATTTTATAAATGCATTATATGACATCTTTAAAATATATGAAAAGACTGCTGACGGGAAAACAATGAAAGAAGCAGAAGAAATTTCGCGTAAAAACATTGATATTTACAAAAAAACATATGTTATGAGTATGTTTGATACAAAATATCAGGGTAAAGCACTTGAAATTTTGAACAAATGGATTTCTGCAAAGTCAAAAGCTGTATGGGTTAAAGATCACTATAATCCTACAATTACTGAAGAAAGCAGTGAAGAGGCAAAATCTATCGCCAAAAAATATGAAGAAAATGTGGAAGATGCAGAAGAATATTTCAATCAGTTCAGAGATTTATTCTTCAAACACAGATTGCACGAAACTCCAGACAAATATTTGAAAGAATATATGCTTTTATGTGCAAAAGATGCAAAACATCCTGACAGGAAGTACTCCTCCGACAATACAGGAAATAAAAAAGCTGTGGAAGATTTGCGGGAAACATATAAAACTAATTTAAAATCCCTATTGTATAAAGCAGATATGATGGAATTGCAATATACACTTATGGATTGTGCCCAAAAAGGGAATCTTAATGCGGTCAGAGATGCATTTAAAAAATCCACAATGGAACTTACAAACGGTTCAGTCGTAACACTGGACTCAGAAGAAGGACTAAACTTTATAATTTCGCCTATGCTTAAGGAAGAAAATTTGGATACCGCAGCACAATTTTTGAATCAACTTGGGCTATCAGAAAAAGTTGCAGATATGGTTTCGGATAATTCATCACTTGACATTGCATACAAAAATTTCAACCGAATCCAAAGTATACTTAATAGTGCAGACAAACAAGCAAAGTTTGCAAGAGAAGAATTCAAAAAACTCGGGAATATAGATAACAATCCTGATTATGAAAAAATAATATTCGATTTAAGACAAAGATTAATGGAAAAAGCAAAGAAAACAAACTTTGCAAAGGGTGCTGAGATATTTGATGCAGCAATAGAAGATGCATTAAAAGAAATAAAACAACAACCGGATCAGTCAAAAACTCTGTTACTCGGTACTGATATCGATCTTGCCATATCTGGCTTA
This sequence comes from uncultured bacterium, assembly GCA_902765655.1. Lineage (GTDB taxonomy): Bacteria > Cyanobacteriota > Vampirovibrionia > Gastranaerophilales > Gastranaerophilaceae > Zag111. The sequence continues at coordinate 7,469 of CACXAK010000114.1, forward strand.
AGAGAAGTAGTGAAAGCGAATATTGATTACTTAAATATGCCGTTACAGGTAATACAAGTCAGATACAACCTTTTGAAAAAATTACTTCTTCCTGATAATTCAAAAATCGCAGCGAAAGCTGAAGAATATATTGAAAAATTGCAAGAATTACTTGAATATGAACACAATGTAGAAAATAGTTATCCGCATATTGGGATAACATCAGCATAAAAAAAATCCTGAAACTAATTCAGGATTTTTTAATTTTAATATTTTACTAATTCTTTTTTAGAAAATCAGGGACATCCAAATTCGGGAATTCTAAACCTGATGAAGACGCTGAAGATTCAGTAGATTTACCGCTGAAATATTCCGCAGCAGACATCTGAATAGATCCTCTTGTTGTTTTTTCAGCAAAACCGGTTGCTATAACAGTAATTTGAATTTCATTCTGCAATGATTCATTGATTGCAGTACCGATAATTACATCAGCATCATCTTTTACAACATTATTAATAACATTTGTTGCATCATTAATTTCGTACAACGTCATATTTGAGCTGCCTGTAATATTAACAATTATACCACCTGCACCATCAATAGAAGATTCAAGCAGCTGAGAATTAATTGCCATTTCAGCAGCTTTAATAGCTCTGCCTTCACCCTGAGCTCTGCCGATACCCATCAAAGCAGTACCGGAATTTTTTACAACCTTTCTTACATCGGCAAAGTCAATGTTGATTGTACCAGGAATAGTTATAATATCAGAAAGACCCTGTATACCTCTAAATAAAACTTCATCAGTAACACAAAATGCTTCTCTGACACCGATTTCACGTTTTACAACCTGAAGAAGTTTGTCATTTGGAACAACAAGAATAGCATCAACATATTTTTTTAATTTTTCAATACCTTCTTCTGCCTGTGTCATTCTCTTTTTACCTTCCCAGAAGAAAGGTTTTGTAACAAATGCAATTGTTAATATACCTAAATCCTGTGCAATTTGAGCAACAACAGGAGCTGCACCGGTACCTGTACCGCCACCCATACCTGCAGTTATAAACAACATATCTGTATTGTCTAAAGCTTTCGTAATTTGATCTTTTACTTCCATTGCGGCTTTTTCACCCATAACAGGATCCGCACCACAACCAAGACCATTCGTTGTTTCAATACCCAGCTGGAGTTTATTAGGAACATTACTGCAACTCAAAACCTGCAAATCTGTATTCATCAGCCAAAAATCAACACCTGCCAACTTTGCCTGCATCATTCTGTTAACGGCATTCCCACCACCGCCTCCGACACCGACTACTTTGATTCTAGTAGGGTTTATGACCGGCCTGTTACTGTTTTCATAGTTTGATATAATGTTTTCCATTTTGCCTCCTGCAATTCATAATTTTATATGATACATTATATAATAAAAAAAAAATTTGGCACATTTATTGAAATTTTTGTAATAAAATGCCAAAATCAGCTTAATATTGATATATTTGATGTTAAATTTCGAACAAGCTGTAAAGTCTTGTTCTTATATCATTTTCATCCAAACATCCATAAAAAAGTTTTTCTTTATAT
>CACXAK010000115.1 GCA_902765655.1 uncultured bacterium
GATGTTGCAATTGAATGTGTTGGCTTACCTGAAATTTGGGAGCAAATTTTTGGTTGCGTACGCCCCGGAGGAACAGTACATTTCTTCGGAGGATGCAAATCCGGCTCAAGAGTAAGTTTTGATACTACAAAAATGCACTATGGCGATATTAAAATGATGAGTGTTTTTCATCATACACCTGAATATTTCAGAAAAGCACTGGAATACATTGCATCAGGACAAATTGAAGTAGAAAAATTGATAACAGATACTCTTCCGCTTGAAAAAGTTGAATATGCAATGCAGCAACACATAGAAGGTAAAGCCATCAAATTTTTAATTAAACCGTGGGCATAATTTTATTTTATTGAAGGGAAAAAGTATCTTACACCATTATCGCCGCGCCATCTGATATAACCTGTTTTTGGCGTTTTATCCATATCCATTACACTAACCAATGCAAAATTCCCTCTGATGACATTCAAATGAATTTTTTGGGGCATATTAATAGTAGAAATTGTCTGAGCCAAATCATCAGGAGAGCCCTTAATATCCTTACAAGTAGCGGGAGCACCTTTTAAAATGTTAAGCCCGTATTTTTTCCCGTAAGTAGTGTAAAAATTTGTCCATGTCATAAATTTATACGGATCATCTTCTTTTATCCAACCGGTTAAGCCCTTTGAATTGTCATAAACAATTTCGACCCATCCGTCAACTATATCGACAACATTTACATAAGCCAAATCTTTTTTTGCTACAAATATTGAAAAGAAATTATTAGCTCCGATTGATTCAGGAAAAAATTCTTCACTGTTCCATCTCACACGATAAAGAATTTGAGCTTCCTCATCGGGAAATTTATAAATATTTATATCATCTTTTACCTGATATAAACCTACCGTACGGACACCATCCATTGAAGTATTTACCGGAATAATGTCTTTTGCACATGCCCCAAGCGCTAAAAACAGCATCATTATTATTGATAAACATATTCTTTTCATAATTTTCCTCCACTATATTATAAATGATTTTTTATGTTTTTCAAGTTGTATATAAATTCTTAATAACATCTGATAAAGTATTGAAAATATACTTTGTTTGAGATAAACTGTACAAGCTTGACTAAATCAGCGCAAATTCAGAAAAACTAAATGAATAGGGAGAAAAAGATGTATAATGTCGCTATAATCGGAGCAGGACCCGCGGGAATTTTTGCCGCTTTGGAAATCATGAAACTTAAACCTGAATGGAAAGTTGTTTTAATTGAAAAAGGTCAAAGAATTGAAACAAGAAAATGTCCTTTACGTCAGGGTTCCCCAAAATGCGTAAATTGTAAAAAATGCGGACTCCTTTGCGGTTGGGGCGGAGCAGGTGCATTTTCTGACGGAAAATTAACTCTTACGCCAGATGTCGGCGGACATTTGGCTGAATATATGTCAAGAAAACAAGCTGAAGATTTAATCGGATATGCTGATGATTTATATTTAAAATACGGTGCAACAGACGAAGTTTTCGGAACAGATATAAAAGTTTTTGAAGAACTTGAACATCAGGCAGTTCTTGCCGAATTAAAACTCGTTCATTCACCTGTCAGACACTTAGGCACGGAAAGAAGTTTAGATGTTCTTAAAAATATGCAGGATTATCTTGATGAGAGAATTACTATTTTAAACAATGTCTGCGCAAAATCTTTGATTGTTGAATGTGAACAGGTTAAAGGTATTGAACTTGATAACGGTGAAACCATTTGTGCGGAATATACGATTATAGCTCCGGGCAGAGAAGGTGCTGACTGGTTAACTCAGGAATTTGCAAAACATAAAATCGGTATGGTAAATAATGCGGTCGATGTTGGTGTTAGAGTTGAACTTCCTGCACCTGTATTTGAACCGCTAACATCAAAACTATATGAATCAAAGCTTATTTATCACTCTCCGACATTTGGAGATGAAGTAAGAACATTCTGTATGAACCCGAATGGTGAAGTTGTTCAGGAAAATTATTCCGGAATTGCAACCGTAAACGGCCACAGTTATGCAAACTTCAAAACTCCTAATACAAATTTTGCTTTGTTGGTAAGTGAAAAATTCACAGAACCGTTTAAAGAGCCGATTCAGTATGGTCAACATATTGCAAGATTAGCAAACATGCTTGCAGGCGGAATTTTAGTTCAGAGATTCGGCGATTTGCTTGAAGGCAGACGTTCGACCCCTGAAAGAATTAAATCAAGTGTAATTACTCCAACTTTGACCTGCGCAACTCCGGGGGATTTGAGTCTAGTTATTCCTTATCGTCAAATGACAAGTATTATAGAAATGCTTAAGGCACTTGATAAACTTTGTCCGGGAACCGCATCTCGCTATACTTTATTGTACGGTATAGAAGTCAAATTCTATTCTGCAAGAGTGAAATTGACAAACGAACTTGAAACAGAAGGAGTGAAAAACCTATTTACAATCGGTGATGGTGCCGGGGTTACAAGAGGTCTTTTACAGGCATCTGCTTCAGGTGTTTATGTTGCAAGAACCATCTGCGAAAGAGGATAATCATTTAGGAAAACATGCACCAAACATGCAGGTTTGATTTAATGCCGGGAATCCAAATTTAAACGGCACAGGATAAGACATTGTCGGTATTTGGTACATTTTCTGAAGTTCTTCTTTTGTTTCAAAATTGTTCTGCCGATTGACTTTTTGGTCAGACGGTTCAATACCTGATGCCCCGCCTGTACAGTTTTGCTCTTTTTTTAAATCCTGTAAAAGGCATGCCCCATTTGCATGTAACGCCGTAACAACAAGAGCAATTAAACTGAATATAATAAACTTTTTCATAATTTACACCTCCATTAAGCAAATTATGAAATATTTTTATAAAAATTTTATTCGGCAAAATATTAACAACAAAGCTACTACGAACGGATAATTTTTTTTATTTTTCGTTCTTCTTTTTTTTGAATTTTATTCAGAACATCTTTAAACGGAATTATCGGCTCCATCTTGAAACCGCAATCGTCAGACAAAGTCCCGCCCATGGCAAATAATTCTTCCTGCGGATAACGACGGCAAATTGGCGGACGCCAAAAATGTATCTTACATCTTTTGGTTTCCGCATCAAGATGTTTACACTCAAAAATTAAGCCCAATTCATCTTTACCAATAATTTTTAATCCGGAATAAAAACTAAAAAGTCCCTGCAGCTTTTCAAATTCTTTTTCATCATTTAAAACATGTTTAAAATGTTTCACATAAATATGAGTGCAGCACTGACCGCAACCTTTGCATTTTCCGGTACGCCAATAGTGCTTCCTGAAAACATTTGCCCACATCCATTTCCTGAATTTTTCGAACATATATATATGATAGTATTAAAACCTCTCAAAATTTGTTAATTTTTGTAAATATATCTCTAAAAATAAGCAAAACTAAATCTTGAGGACAATTAAGAAAATAGGAAAGACGCAATAATACAAAACCTATATACAGTTTTTTAACTGACATAATACTATAACATAACCAAAAATAACCAACCTGACCTCGAAAGAGGTCTTTTTTTTTGTATAAATTTTTATTTTATAATGAATTTGTGATTGTATTGAAAAGGAGCAGATATGAAAAAAGTAATAATTTTAAACGGAAGTCCGAGAAAAAATTTTAACACGGCAAAATTATTAAAAGAAGCACAAAAAGGAGCCGAAGCAGCAGGAGCGCAAACAGAATTTATTAATCTTTATGATTTGAATTTCAAGGGTTGTATGAGCTGCTTTGCCTGCCAAAGAAAAGGGAGCACCACAGAAGGTGTTTGTGCCATAAGAGATGATTTAAAACCCGTTTTGGAAAAATGTATTAACGCTGATGCAATAATTATCGGAACTCCTGTTTATTTTTCATACCCAACAGGGGTGTTCAGAAGTTTTGTAGAACGACTGATGTTTGCAAATCACACATATATGGTTGATAAAGAACACGGCGGCCTGAAAAGACGTTTAAACAAAATAATTCCGACAGGTGTAATTTTCACTATGAACTGCCCTGAAGAAATGGCAAGAGGGATAAATTATTTCACTATCCTTGATGAAAATGTAAATTCTTTAAATCACATAATGGGTTATGCTGAAAGCATTTATTCACACGATACAAAACAATTTGCAGATTTTTCAAAATATAATTGCGATTTGTTTGATGAAAATCATAAAAATGAAATTCAGGAAAAACAATTCCCGATTGATATGGAAAAATCCTATAATCTGGGGAAAAAATTAACGGAAATGAATCCAAATGGATAATATTAATTTAGATGAGTTTTATGAATATATGGCAAGTGGCAAACTTGTTGAAGATAATATGCTAAAAATCTTCAATAATCTTAACCAGTAAGCCATAAAGATTAATTTAACTATAAGGATTATTATTTATGGAAAAAAATTGTTTAAACTGTACAAATATCAGAAAAGTTGTAATGATAGGATGCGGATTCGTAGGAGCTGCATGCTGTTTCTCAATTATGCAATCAGGATTATTTTCTGAAATGGTTCTCATTGATGCTGACAAAGCCAAAGCTGAGGGAGAAGCTTTAGATATCAGTCATGGAGTGCCA
>CACXAK010000116.1 GCA_902765655.1 uncultured bacterium
GCGATGTATAAATCATAATTATTAGGATCAAGAATTATACCTGCCTGATAAGTTGAAACCGCTGCCTCGACGTTACCTTTTTCACCGGCATAAATTGCCCCTAGCGCCTGACAAACAATAGAAGTCCACTCAGAGTCAGGATTTAACGCTATTGCCTTTTGATAATGAGCTATTGCATCATCATACAATTCTGCTTTTGCATAAGCATAGCCCAGTGAATTATTATAAAAAGGATTTTCGCTGTCGTTCTCAACAGCCAACTTGAATGCACTTATAGAATTCAACTTATCGTCCTTATTCATATAAAGATGTCCAAGTTCGTAATATATCTGAGCTTTGTCTATATCAAATTCCAGCAGTCTTTCATAACAATCAATCGCTTCATCTGTATTTTCGGGGAAATATGCCTGCAATATCCCGGCCAACTTTACCAATACAGTACGATTAGCAGGATTTTCTTCCAATACCGCACGATAACAATTTGCAGTTGACTCAATATCGTGATTTTTCAAAGCTAAATCGCCCATTTTAGAATAAAAATATTCTCTTTTTGACGTTTTATTAGCGGCATTTTTATATACTTCGTTGGCCTTATCGTATAATTTGAATTGTTCCAAAAATTTACCGACAGTTGAATATGAAAAAATACTCATATCTTCAGACATATTTTTACAAAACATTTTCAATGCATTTCTGTCCCACGCGAGCATAATACTGCCGGACAAAAAATAATATAAAAATCTGACATAATCACTAAAACTGCCTGATTGACTATTAATTTTTTCAAAAATTGCCTCAGACAAAATCATTCTTGATCTTCCGGATTTTAACCCGCTTATATTTATGGCTGATTTATATTCCCGTTCTGCGGATTTATAATCCTGGGCAAGTTGCATAAAATACCCTGTATAAAGGTGAGCATTCACATTTTTGGGAGAAAGAGTCAATGCGGTTTGACACTGTTCAATAGCACTGCCTAAACTAATTTGTCCCTGTTCCCACATTAAGGATGCCAGACGATAATACGTTTCAGGAATTGACGGATCATATTTAACAGCATCAATGTAACAATCGATGGCTTCCTGCAAATCAGTATTTTTTTGCCCAATTAAATATTTCTCATGAGCAACCCTTGCTTTTTCCAAAAAATCCTGTGCCTTTTCCTTGTAAAGAGAGTTCGCCGCACCTATTGCTATCGGCATAACTATTTGTTCTGACATTATAATGCTCCAATAAACTGATTTAATTAATTAAACGGAAAACAAAAAAACTTCTTTAATAATTATTAAAAATCTCATACATCTGTATTAGATTTACGCTGAACTATTTTGGTGATATGTGAAATAATTTTCTTCCAAAAAGGTTTTGGACGTAATTTTTCACGCTCAGAACAGATAGTTTGTAAAAGCATTTTTTCCACAATTTCAATTTTTTCAGGAATCATAATTATTTTATTGTAATCAATCAAATCTTCCCTATCAACAGGTTTACCTAGTTTCTTCAGAATTTTTGCAAAGTGCAAATCCTGCTTGTATGCATGTTGTTCCATCTTCATACTTGTTCGCATGAATTTAAGAACAATAATTTTTGTTTTAAAATCCATATTTTCAAGACTCTCAGATAATTTTGTTTCTGCATTTGTTAATATCTGAAATTTATCGTTTTTATTATTCTCTATCCTGTAAAACAATTCATTATACAAATTTATTATATTTTGCACTTTTTCTGATTGCGGATTACCGGCTTTATCTGACATTATCAAATTTTTAACCCCGGGAGCAATGTTATATAAATCCCTGTCACATGTGAGATATTTCGGATTAATAAGATAATCCAGAATATGCGTTGATTCATGCATTAAAGCAGGTATCGTTTTTATGTTTAATTTAGAAGACTTTGAAGCAGGCAAATCCATCATATAACCAACATACATCTTCAATTTTTCAAGAATTTCAACCCCTCCGTAATAATCATCTGAATCTTTAAAACTAATAGGTTTTAACAATATTTCTTTATTTTCAGGCAGACAAAAATTGTAACAATCCTCTATAACTTCCATATCAACATTTCTCATTTTACCGCGATATAATTTTACGGTATTACCAAAAATTTTTTCGTTAATTTTCTCAGCAATTTTTGCTCTCTGAAAAACAGAGCCCTGACAATATTTATTAGAAAATTTTGTAAGCTTTGGATGAATAATTACCATAACCCTATCAAAACATCTGAAAAATATTTTTGCTGAATCAGACCAAATTCAATCCGACATTTATACACAAGTTTTTGATTGTACAAATTTGATAATCATTTCATGATAAAATATATTTAACAATGAATAAATTTCTAAAGAAAACATACGGTTTATTTATAAACAACATTTATTCAGAAGCAGTAAAATCGCCTGTACGGATCTTGCCTGCCACATTTTTATTCTTGTGTATATTTGGAGGGATCTTATTATTTCTCCCGATTTCGGGCGAAATGTCATTTATAGATGCCTTATTTACCGCAGTAAGCGGAGTGTGCGTTACGGGATTATCGGTCAGCGATATTGCAACACAACTTACAACTTTTGGACAACTTATGCTTATGCTTTTAATTCAAGTTGGCGGACTTGGGATTATGGCAATATCTTCAGTTATTTTTCTGCTTTTGGGCAAAAAAATGTCAGTAGCTTATGAAAAAAGTGCAAGAAGCATGTTTGATGCAGAAAGCAAGGAAGAAATTAAAGAGTCATTATATTTAATCTTTAAATATACATTTTTAGTTGAATTAACCGGCTTTATTATCTTATTTTTAAGATTTTCATATCTAAAACATGATATTATATTTGGTTTAAAACAGTCCATTTTTCTTGCGGTTTCTGCTTTCTGTAACGCAGGATACGCATTAATAACCGATAATTTAATACCTTATAGCAAAGATCCTTTTATATTACTGACAGTTTCGTTTTTAATAATTTCCGGCGGAATTGCTCCAGTCATGGCAATCACACTGCCGAAATTCCTAAAAAGAGAAAAATTATCGCCGGTTATTACAATCGTTTTCAATACGACAATTGCACTACTGCTTTTCGGGACTCTATTATTTTTAATCTCAGAATATAACGGAGTTTTAAGCGGAATGAATTTTTTTGATAAAATTATAAACTCGTTTTTTCACTCCGTGAGCGCAAGAACAGCCGGTTTCAGTTCTGTAGATTTAAGTAAAATTTCTTGCGGTAGCTATTTAACTTTAGTTTTTCTTATGATCATCGGTGGTTCTCCGGGAGGTACTGCAGGCGGAATTAAAACTACGACTTTTGCAATCTTGGTTATAACTTGTTTTAATATTTTTTCAGGTAAAAAGAATGTCGTAAGAAACAGAGAGATTTCTCCGGAAACTGTCTATAAAGCAATAGGATTAATATTTGCATATTTATCAGTTTTAATAATTTCCGTTATAATGCTTGTTACGACCCAATCTGCTTCACATTTAAAATTGGCATTTGAGGCAGTATCCGCGATGGGAACAGTAGGGCTTTCAATGGGTGCAACTGCTGCTCTTGATACATTCGGCAAAATTGTTATTATAACTACAATGTTTTTAGGCAGGGTAATGCCTGCAATGATTATATATTATTTAAACTCTAAGATCACAGAGTTTGATGTAAGTTATCCGAAAGCAAAAATATCTTTAACATAGGAGAAAATATTTATGAAAGAGCAAATTTTAGTAATAGGTTTAGGACAATTTGGAATGTCACTTGTCAAAACTCTCAATGAAAAGGGCTTTCAGGTTATTGCTGTTGACATAGACCAAAAATTGGTAAATGAAGCTGCTAATTTTGCAACAGATGCAATTTGTTTAAATGCTATAGATGAAATGTCATTATCAAAACTTTCTCCAAAAGACAGGGATTTAATTATTTGTACAATTGGCTCAAGAGAACCATCTATTTTAACGGTTGCGCTTTTAAAGCAAATGGGCTGCGAAAATATTATTGCAAGAGCAACTGAAACAATACATGCAAGAATTTTAAAAGCAATCGGTGCCAAACAAGTAATTAATCCTGAACTTGAATATGGGAAAAAATTTGCAAATAAAATTTTATTCAAAAATATATTCTTCGACAACACTTCAGATGAACTTGATTTGCTTGAAATACCGGTTCAACCGTTTATGTTCGGCAAAACGTTAGTTGAACTTGAATTACCTGACAAATTTAAGGTTATAGTTGCGGGGGTGATAAAAGATAATAAATTAACTCGTCCTATGCCTCAGGAAAAATTGCAAGAAGGTGATCGACTTCTGGTGACTGGCAGCAGCGAAGACATTGAAAAATTATTAGAGGAGAATAAATAATGAACTTTGCAAAACGTATTTATTATTCTTTTATATTTATCTTAATATGTTCAACTGTAATCACAATAGCCGGCATAAGAGGATTCCAGAGATTAGCACCTTTTGTCAGCACACTAAACAGCAGTAATACCGAAACTCTTTACTATGCAGAACAAATGTTATCAAGCATTTCAGTAAAAAAAGACCTGAAGCTGTTTGACGGAGATAAAAAAACAGAAGAAGAAACCGTCAATGAAATAACCGAACTTTCAAAAATAAACCGAATTGCAATGGAGCAAGCAGGCTTACGGGCGAAGAAAATGCAGTCAGTCGGTATCTGGATAATAATATTCCCTTCAATTTTTATCTGGATAATAGGTCTTACACTTTTAGCAAGGTTGAAAAAAACTTTTATAAAACCTATGCAGGAATTAAATGATGTTATTTTTGATTATAATAGTGGCAATAAAATGAGACGATGCCCATCATACACTGTTTCAAAAGACTTACAAAAACTATATGACGGAATAAATCGGATTTTAGATGAAAAATAATTAATATTTTTTTTGGAAAAGACAAATGGACATTACCGAATAATCTAAGTAATGTTCATTTGAAACTATTTTTAAAAATGCCGACATAGCAACACCAACCTGCTTTTTATATGGAAACACATAAATTATTTTGAGCAATAAAAAAACACCTTTATGGTGTTCTTTTTTATATGGTACCCCCAAGCGAATTCGAATCGCTGTCTACACCGTGAAAGGGTGTTGTCCTAGGCCTCTAGACGATGGGGGCTTGTGTAAATCCCTTTTGTATGATTTATGATAACTTGAACAAAATTAAATGTCAACAATTTGATTTTAACTTCTTTATTTCTTCAATTATTTCAATTATTTCAGGAGTCAAGTCATAATCAGACTTAATATTTGCTCTCACCATTTGCGAAAATTCAACTTTTTTAAATTCATGCCTGCCCCTGTGCTTGAAAACTTCTTCAAGATATTCTACCCTGTGACCTTTTTCTTCCTGGAAATCAATTTTTGTCTCTGATATGTTTTGCAATTCATAATTAAGAGTCCGCTCTACCAAATCTTTAGACAAAATATCTTCAAATTCGCCACAATTGATGATATGTATTTTATCATTCGAACGCAATTTAGGATAAATTTCCTGTGCATTTTGAACTCCGTCCTGATCCAAAAGAACAAAAACAGGCAATTTTAGCGTTTCACACAATTCATAATACAATTTAACAACCTGATTCTTCCCACCCGCGGGAATCAGATAAACACCGTTCTTTTCAAAATTAAAGCCATACAAATCAGCAAACACAGGCAGCAATGTTTCTTCGGTCGCACCCTCAACTATTACTACAATTTCTACAGGGAATCCGAGCGAAAATTTTTCACGCACAGTTCTTGTATCATCACATTCAGCCAAGCATTTTAACCATTTTAAATTTTTAACGGAATTTTCATTTATTAAGCCCAAACAAGTCACTAAATCAAATTCATTATCAAGCAGTTTTTTTACATCTTCATCAAGTAAAAAAATTGATTCTTCATATTTTTTTAGCTTTTGATTTAAAGAAAAATCAGAAGAATTGCCTCCGAAAATATTTTTTACGGAGAAATTAAAAACCTCCTGCGCATACATTTTTAAATCATTATATGGCATTTTCTCAAGGTCATACTTGTTAAAATTCGGACTCAAAAGATTATGCAGAATTATATCTTTAAAAACTCTGAGATATTTTGTTTCGGTATTTTTAAATCTTGTAAGCCGGTCCAGCGATATTATTATTTGCTCTTTTGTCAGAGATTTTATTTTCAATTTATCCCGCTTTAGGTCAATATCATTATAGCACAAGAGTCAAGCAGATTGATGAAAAAGTTCAAAATCCGCAGGCAGAGCATGCTTTTGCGGCTCCTTCATTTACTGCACAGACAGTTGCATTGAACCCGAATCAAAAAATAACTCTGCGCACAGAATTAACAACTAAAGAAGAGAAGAAAAAATATAATGAAGTTTGTGCAAAATTAGACCGTAATACCAAAAAAGTAGTAAATACTCTGCTTAAAAACGGGGTATTACTCAATAACAATTCCGACGATAAATCCTCAGTTCTTGATAATCTCCACAAAATTGCGACAGAACAACGCGCTCAGGGATTAACAAATAACGGAATCCTGCGTGATACAATCGCAACAATTGCATATCCGTTTTTAATTACTCAGCAATTTGGCGACATTCCGAATAATTACAGACAAAAAGCCGTTATGGCAAATAATGCGTTTAAAACTAATACGCCGGATATAAGACAGGCATCAGATGACATTGATGTCGAGCATTCAGGCACATGTGTTGCGGCAAGCACGGAATTTAAATTAGCAAAACAGTCTCCTGCCGAATTTGCAAGAATCGCGCAGGAACTGAGTTCTCCAAAACTTGCCGCAACAAAACGTATTAA
>CACXAK010000117.1 GCA_902765655.1 uncultured bacterium
TTTTAAAGTGTTAGTAACCCGCGAACCCGGGGCAAAAGGGTTAGGTGAAAGGTTGAGAGATATTTTGCTTAATTACGATGGCGAGGTATCTAATCGGTGCGAATCATTTTTGTTTTTGGCTGACAGGGCTCAGCATATTGATACAATTGTAAAGCCTGCCATTGAAAACGGATACATAGTTTTGTGTGATAGGCACACAGATAGTACTGTTGCATATCAGGGATATGGCAGAGGTCTTGATATTGAACGCATAAATTATTTGAACAATCTTGCAACAGATGGGTTAAAACCGGATTTAACATTTGTGTTTGATGTTGATGTAGACACTTCAATGAGCCGTGTCGGTTCTGAAAAAGATCGTATGGAAAGAGCCGGAATAGAATTTTTTAATAATGTAAGGCAAGGTTATCTTGAAATAGCAAAAAAAGAACCTGACAGGGTAAAGGTGATTGATTCGACTTTACCGATTGAGGATGTTTTTGAACATGTCATCTCAATTTTTAAAACTTTTCTAAAATAAATTCAGGTTCAATAATTTGGGGTTCATATTTTTGAATTTCATACAAATTTATTTTTGATTCTACAAAATCAGCATTTGCACCTGTTTTATCGTGCAGTTGTTTTTTTGCAAATCCTCTTTCTGCCAATAATCTGGGAATATCCTTAGAATACTTGTCTTTATTGTCTTTTGCGTATGGAATAATATAATTATATATTTCAATTGCTTTATTATAATCTTTCATCAGGTATAACATATATGCCTTATCACTCAATATGTAAAATTGGTTAGCTTTGTCATTTTTGTCGATCGAGGCCAGCAAGTCATTGTAATCCGCTTCTACAAAGTCGGTTATTTCGTTTGCAATACTAAACATTGATTTAATCCATAACAGTTTGCTTTGCTGAGAAATTGTTGTTTTGTATTTAGTTGCGTACTCATTAAATACATCAATAGCATTTTGTGAACCGTTTGATTTTTTTACCAGATATAGTAGATTGGCGAATTTTGTATAGTCCTTTCTTTTAAAAGTAATTGTATTCATTTTAAATACTTTTAAATAGTTATTTGTGGCACTGCCAAAATCTCCTGATATATAATCTTCGCAGGCCCGGATTTCATATATTAGCGGAATAGGCGGATAAATCTTTAAATATAAATTTGATAAAATCTCCGCTGTATTATAATTGGGTTTCTCTTTGTTTACGTTATATTTAATCAATCCCAATAAGCAAAATGCAAAACTAACAAAAATTGTCATGAGAATAAAGAATAAAACAATTTTTGAAGCAAAATGCTTCTTGTATTCGGCGTTCTTTTCAGGTTTTAAAGGCGGAGTAAAATCCGTAATTTGGTATTCCCCATAATTTCTTATCAGTAATTTTTTATATGTTTCCGCAGCATAAAAGCGGCCTGCAAAAAATAACAATATCCATATTGTTTCCAATAAAAAAAGTCCGCTGAAAGAAAACATAAAATGCAAAAATATCAGGTACAAAATTATTGTAAAGGAAATATTATAAAGACGTAACTTTTTCCCAAATTCAATTCTTTTTTCAAGTATGTGTCCTGCTTCTTTTACGGGAATTGTTTTTTTATAAATGTTTCCGTTATTTTTGAAAAGACAAAAATTTCTGAATACCGAATTCCCATCCTTGTCAATATAGTACAGTAAAGGATTTACAAAATTGTTAAAATAAAAATTAATCTTATTTTTCATAAATTATTTCCCTGTTGTGGCCATATCCTGTTCCAATTTATAAATATCAGTAGAAATTTTAATATTTTGATTAATATCTATAACATTGAGACCTTTAAATTCGTATAAAGTGCGAATTTTTTCAGGATGGATTTCGTTTTCTTTTGCCAAAATTGCACCTAAAATTGCTTCCATGTGTGACATTGGCATCATATTTGATGGTAATTCATCAAATCCCCATTCATTCCTTAATGCTTGCTGTAAAAACTTGCAATCCTGTGGCGAACGGTCTTTATAGCACGAATTTAAGTGCATACTCTGTCTTGTCATGTAAATATCAAATCTTGAAACTGTTATCCCGCGTTGTGTAAGTTCTCTGAAATAGTCAGAACCCCTTGAACTGTGGCGTTGAGTCCAGTTATCGCGATTGGGAATATTTTTATTTGTTGCAACAGGCAAATAAGGTTTTGCCAAAATTCTCCATTTCCCCTCAAGCATCGTTCTGTCATAAGGGACAGATGCACATATTTTTGAATTTTTCAGAGATGTAAAATGCTCAAAAAAATAAATTACATCGTTCATCTTGTATAATTTGTCCAATGTGATAAGATTGTTATCTTCATCCATCACTGCAACTCCCGAATCCATCCCGGAGCTTGATGCAAGTGATAAGCCGATATAGTAATTCATTATTTCTTCCCTCTCATCCCAAATTCTAAGGTGTTATAATTTAGTCGTAATAATCGGACCGTCGTCGGTTGCGATTACGGTATGTTCAAAGTGTGCTGACGGTTTGCCATCAACTGTAGAAACAAGCCATTCGTCTGCCCCGACAAATACATCATCTCCGCCCAAATTCAACATCGGTTCTATTGCAATAGCATAGCCCGCTTTTATAAGTGTTTTATCGCCAACACTGTAGTTATACAAAAACGGATCTTCATGCATAACATGTCCTACACCGTGACCGCCATATTGTCTTACGATTCCGTATCCTTCACGATTAGCTACTGCTTCAATTGCTTTTGAAATATCATCTAATGTGTTGCCGGGTTTCATTTGTTCAATACCCGCAAATAATGATTCTTTTGTTGTTTCCATCAATTTATGAACTTCAGGAGTTACTTTCCCCACTTCATACGACCAGGCACTATCGCCAACCATTCCTCCATAAGTTGCTCCGACATCAATTGCAATTATGTCGCCTTCTTTTACTATAACTTTTTCAGAAGGTATTCCGTGGACAACCTGGCTCTTTTGTTGAAATCCCGGGTTCTAAAACTTCTTTCATTTTTTCATGCACAAGAGCAACAATATGCCCTGCGTGAATCATTTTTTTTATTTCATCTCTTGATTTTTTATTTATCATATCCCTGTCCTCTGTTATAAATATAACACAAATTAACATTCGTTTGCAATTAATGTAATATTGTGAAAAAATCTCTTTATGGCATTATATTTAGACGCAGGAACAACTTATTCAAAAATTATTTCAACAGATGAAAAGGTTGAAAATTTATCTCCTGTCAAAATTCGTGAAAATATGAATTATTATTTACTTGAGTCAAGGCAATTAAAACAATTTAATCTTAAAATCAAATCTGCCTGCGGTCATATGACCGGTTCTGATATTCACGAGAATGAAATAATTGCACTTGCAAAAGGTGCCAGAAAGTATGTGGATGATAATGCAACAATTTTAGATTTAGGCAGTCGTGATGCAAAATGGATTACATTCAAAGACGGCAAATTCCATGATATGGATTGGAATACATCATGCGCAAGTTCGACAGGTGCAACGGTTGAAATGCTTTTAAAATTTTATGATTTGGAAGTTAGTGATTTAGAATTTAATCCTGAAAAATTTAATATAACTTGTGGAATATTCGGGTTAGAAAAGATTATGGACTCAATTTCAAAAGGCGAAAAATCTTCTGATGCGGTGTCAAAATTTGTTCATGGTCTTGCTTATAATGCGTGGAATTTTGCTAAAAAGCCTCAAAAATTGTATCTCTCAGGCGGTTTTTGTGAAAATAAATGTCTTGTTGATTCCATTAAAAATTACTGTGATGTAGTGCTTTTAGGTCGTTTTATTCTTTGTGAGGGGCTTATTGATGAATAATCGTGAATTTGGCTCAAAAGGTGAAGATTTGGCTTGTGAGTATCTTAAAAAAAACGGATATGAAATTTTGGAGCGTAACAAACATTTTTCCAATCTATGTGAAATTGATATTATTGCAAAATTTAAAGATAAGTATGTTTTTGTTGAGGTTAAGACAAGACAAACTGATAACTTCGGCTCTCCTTTCGAGGCAATTACTAAAACAAAATATAACAATATAAAAACGGGTGTTCTTTCATATTTAAAAGAAAATAATATAAAAAATTACCAGATTGATGCAATCGCAATAACTATGAACCCTGAATTAAAAATTGAACATATAAAGAATGTGTAGTTTTTTATATGTAAAAAGCCCTTTCTTTTTTAGAAAGGGCTTTTATTTTAAAAATTGTATTCAGGGATTTCAAACGGTTCGTTATTTGCATCTTTATCAACAAATGCCAGATAATATTCCATTGCAATATCTTTGCAATTATTATAAAGTTCTGCCGGAATAAGTTGTTTATGCAATGAAGTTCTTTCGCCCGAATAATTCCCCAAAATTGTTGCGTATTTTTGAATATTGTCTTTATTTCGCCCGCCACCGTATGCTTTGGTTTTGGCATCTGTTCCTGAAGGTCTGATTTCAATATACTTGTCGCTAAATTCGAAATATGTTCCGTCACCTACGAATTTTACTGATTTTAAATTATCAAAATTTAAACCATCTGAATTGAATTTGTCATTAAGTATATTTTTTATGTCGTCAAGAGAAAGTGTTCCTTCCCTTAGTGCAATTGCCATTGACAGGTAGAATACATCATTCAGTGTTCGTTTTTCTTCTCCTGCAATTTTATCAGCTTTAAGTTTATTGATATCCGGCTCTGATTCGTTATAATAAGCAATATCGACCCTTGTATCAAATCTTCCTATTATATTATTTTCTTCAAAAACATCATATAGATATTGAGACAATGTTTTATTTTTAAGTTTTGCAATAAGAGCAGATGCTACAATTATTGCTTCAGTTGCACTTTTTTCTCTCATAGCAACTGCTTGTCTTCCATGCTCTGATTTTATAAGTTCTTCTGTACCCATAATCATGCCGCCTGATTCTTCACCTCCAAACACCAGACGCGGATTTATACCAAGATTTATAGGGCTTCCAAGTACATCGTCAATAACAACTTCTTTATCAGGTTGTTTTTTTAGTTTTAATTCAACTTTTTTCATAATATTGGCAATTTCTTTAAAGCCGACAGGTACATTGATAACTTTTACTCCGTTATTTTTACCCCATTCGTCCCAACTCAAAGCTGAAGCGGTTGTTTTAATCATGAATCTCGGGTGATTATTCCATAAACCTTTTGCTTTTAATTGTTTTGCCCAAAAATCCATAATCATTAAAAATGCCTGATTTGCGGTAAATACTGTCAAAATTCTGTTTTGCCCCAATTCAACATAGTCAATGCCGTTTTTCTTTAACTTGTCTATGTTATCTGCGCTCTCAATTTGTGTTACTGTTAATCTGTCATGATCAGGATCTGTAATCAAAACGGCCGTACCGACAGGATATTCTTTTAGCTTTTGTCCGTATCCCATTGTTTCGATTACAGGGAAAAAGTTCTCTCCGTTCGTTTTTTTAGCAACAACAGTTGCATCGACTGAGTAATCATAAAATGCTTTTTCGCCTTTTGGAGTGTGGTCGTATTTTCCGATCCCGTGGAAAAACGGCGTTTCATCTGTATTAAACCAACCAAATTTATCTAGTATCCCAAGTTTATTTAAAACTCTTGATAATGTCCGATATGCGCTTCCTCCTACACATTCTACTAATATTTTTGAGTCATAATTTTTAATTAAATCCAGGTTAATGTCTTGTGCAACTCCGGATTTTAGATATTCTACATATAAATTTACCCCGTCTTCAATGCTTGCCATTGCTTTTTCATTAATAAGCGGATTGTCATGCGCGGATATTTTTATTTCATAAGAACCGTTTTTATTTGTAATATCAAATATTTCCTGAATCTTATCAACAAATTCCATTGATTCTTCAGGTAAATATTGACTGCCTTGCGAATTTAAATCTTTAGTCGCATTTTTTACTGAAATCCCATGACTTGATGTAATATATTCTCCGCCAAGCAGGTCTAACTTGAATGCCAAAAATGATGCAAGCCAAATTGGAATAGTTTTTCTACCTTCGGGTACAAGTGTTTCAATTCCTTGCGCTGCTTGTATTCTTGCAATTGCATCTAAAAACAGCTGAGAATTATATCTGACTTCACAACCTGCGACTTTGACAATTCTTTTATTAGGATATTTTTCTTTTGCAACAAGTGCCTTTGCCAGTGTTGCAAGGACTATCCCAACCAAATTTATAGGAAATCTTGTATCCTGAGGATTAAGAATATTCTGAGGCCCCCTGATGCCTGCAGTTGAAACTTTTGCTTCTTTTGCATATCCGGCAAACCATTCTTCAAGGTTTAAACCCTCAGGATTTACAGTCTTGTTATAGGGTTTAAGATGTTCCCTTCTTAGTGTGAATGTGAATTCCCCTTTGTTTGAAAAATCCATTAAATTAAGATTTTTTATGTAATCCGGTGTTTTTTCGTAAATGCTTTTGAATAACTCGTTTTCTAACGGATTGTCTGATTTAATTAACATATAAACCTCCTGTACAAATGATTTAATTTGATAATACACGAAAATATAAAAAAGTGGAATATAAGTTTATTTTTATGTATAATTACGTTATTGATTAGGAGAGGTGCTTATGTCTAAAAAAGAGTATTCAAAAAGAAAATCTTCTCAGTTTAATTGGTTTAGAGCTATGTGGCAGTTTATTGTCTGCAAAATTATCTATATGATAAGGTTAAAACTTATATACAGAATTGAAGTTCAAGGCTATGAAAATGTTCCAAAGGATAACAGATATTTGGTTTGTCCAAATCATTTGTCTACGCTTGACCCTCCGATGATGGTTGCAGTCATGCCGCGAAATGTATCTTTTATGGCAAAAAAGGAGCTATTTAATATTAAATTGCTAAGATGGTGGCTTGATTGGCTTGGTGCTTTTGCTGTTGATAGAGAAAACCTCGGTCCTTCAACAGTAAAAACAGTTGAAGCAATTTATGACAGCAAGTGGGTTCTTGGTATTTTCCCTCAGGGAACAAGAGGTATTCCCGGGGAAATAAGGGGAGTAACAAAGGGATTTGCCGGACTTGCAAGATTAACAAAATGTGATATTCTTCCTGTTGGAATTATTGGTACAAATGAAGCAAAATGGGTACCGTTTTCAGGAAAAATTATTGTAAAAATAGGTAAAATTATACCTTATGATAAAGATTTGGAATCAGTTAAGAATAAATGGATAGAACAAATTCAGGAACTTACGGGCTTTAAGTAT
>CACXAK010000118.1 GCA_902765655.1 uncultured bacterium
TATTTTAATTCTTAATTCTATTAATAAATTTCAATATTTTTATTTTATACTTTCAAGAATATTTTGCAATTTTTCTTCGTCAACTTCATCATAATTTTTGCCGTCTACAAAAATGTGCGGTCCATTTTCGCATAAATTCTGACAATGAGCCCCTACAAGTTCTAATTCGGTATCCAAATTATTTTCGTTGATATAATTTTCGATATATTCAAGGTTATTCATATTGCCTCTGGCAAAGCAAGAACTCCCCATGCATACTTTTATTTCGTGTTTCATAATTCCCTCATCAATTTAACAGCTAATTTATAACATATATATTAATATAGTAAATAATATAAGGCAAGTTGTATATTTTTGCAATTTGAAATAAAAATTGTACTAATAATGTTTTGTATTTAGTAAACAAATGTAAAATCATTGACTTTGCTTGTGTTTTTTAATTGACAGAAGGCATGGTTTACTATTATAATTTTATTAATCATATGTTATGACGGATGAATTTTAATCTATGCAAAGGATATATGTTAATGCGGCATGTAAAGGGCTTTTTATATAATCTTTTCAAAAAAATAAATAATAATTTGGAAATAAAAAGGGGTTTTACAATAACCGAATTACTTATTGGTTTGGCAGTAGTTACGGTTCTTGCTATATTGGTCGTCCCTGTTGTTACGACCAGAGCACAAAATAAATCATTTGCAATGTCTTATGAAACCGAAGTAAAGCAAATGCTGCATTCATTAGAGGGCTTGCCGGTCAATGAAAATAAAGATGATATCTCTCGTACGATGATGTATACAGAAACTGATACAGGAAAATATCAGGATACATCCGGTGCTTACATAAATAAATATATGAAAGTAAGCAAATATTGTGGAGATACCCCGGGTGACTGCTTTGGGAATAAGTATTATGAATACAAAAATAATGACAGAACCGAGTTTAATCTGAAGGACGTAAAAGGCGCTTGTGCCTTGTTAAAAAATGGTGCAAGTATTTGTTTAAAGCCGCAGGTTAAGAATCCTAACGGTAAGGAAGAAATTGTTGGTTGGATAGATTTAAACGGTCCTAAAGGTCCAAATATTTACGGAAGAGATTTAAGAACATTTTCGATTAATTTGAAACAACATGCTGCGTTTACTTCAGAAGCCCCAGGCGAGGTAATTATAACTGATGCTCCTGCCCCTTGTGAAGGAGAACATTGTAAGGATAAAGATTTAGATCCTTGTACATTGTTCCCTAAGGGTAAAGAATGTTGTAGTAAAGAGGGTTATACAGTTAAAAATGCTGATGATTTGTGCTGCCGTTGGTTTATGGTGGAATCATCAAATCCGAATTACTTAATTTGTAATCCTCAGGCAGCTCATGAAGAGACCCAGGATTTGGATAAATGTTTGAATCATATAATTACAGGTCCGAGTGATAAATGTTGTGCCGTTTTGGAAGCAGGCGGGAAACATGATCCTGCGTGCTGCGGGGTGGACAATACTAGTGATTATTGCTGCAGTATAAACCCTAATACAGAAAAGTGCTGCCACAAACGTATCGATTCAAATCCATCACAATTCAAAATAGGTGATGCTTGTTGTAAACACACAAGTGTATTTGAAAAATATGATTTTTGTAAAAGTGCCTGCGACAAAAACAGAGACAGTAAGGCATGTTGTGAAACTCAATCAAGAAGAAATGAGGTAATGACCCCAAATGATGCTTGTTGTATGTATGACGCAGTCAATGGATTAGATTCCAGTGCTCTAAATACAGTTAACAGGAATGAATATTGTTGTCGTTTGCCACAAAACAACAGTGAACAGTGTTGTAAGTGGAAGTATGATAATATAAATTCTTCTCTTGATTATTATAAAAAACATGATTATAACTCTAATACGGGAATGGATTCTTGCTGTAACGGAACAGTACGAGGTATCAGATATACAGAAGGTAAAAGCGATACAAAAAGTAAAGAAGTATTAAAGCGTTGTTGTACTGTAAATAAGGCGCAGCCGACGGAAAAAGAAGATGAGTTGTGTTGTGATTATCTTGTAGAACAATTGGGGGTAGATACATTGCAGCATGAGAAGGCGTTAAGACGTTGCTGTAAATATGATAAATGGAAGAATAAACCCCAGTGTTGTTCACACGATCATGACGGTATGGCAACCCAAACTTATAATGCAAATCTTCCTTGGGCCGCACAATGTTGTATGCCAAACAGTATCTATAAAAATGACGTCACTCCTCATGTAAATTGCTGTTTTATAGATGTTCAGGATAATGGTAATTTATGGAATAACAAACGTGTTGAGGCGTGTTGCAGTTATGGGGATCAGACGCATAACGGTCATAAAGCAAATACTGAATCTAAATGGCAATTAAATTGTTGTCACTTAAAAAGAGCAAAATATCCACAAGGAGCTTCCGGCTTAGCTGCTTATAATGAAAATTGTTGTAAAAGCAAATCAGGTAATAAGACTATCTGGAGTTCTGATGATGAATGTTGTCATACGTTACTTGAACAAAACCCAAGCAATAACGGACTGGCAAATTGGAAAGCAAATTGTTGTCATATGCCGACAAGTTATGGTACAAATGCAGTTTATCGTGAAAATTGTTGTACGGCAAATACTACAGATTACAAGCGTAACAATAATAGTAACGTTAAGGAAGAATTAGAGCATTGTTGTCATCCTAATGCCCCGAATCCTAATATAGAATGTTGTAAAATCTTTGCGGCTACCGATACCGGAAAAACAGGGGCCTGGAAAGATCGGGATAATAATAGTATAGACGATGCATATAAAATCGCTTGTTGTAAATTACATGGTATTTGTCCTGAGGGCAATGATTCATGTAAGATAAGAAGTAAGACAAATACTTCATCAAGATATAATTTGCCGACTTGTTGTACGGATGCAACAATGAATGCAGAACATAAAAATGATTCTGCTTGGAAGAGTGCTTGTTGTGATTATCCGTCATATTATGAAACATATGCCGCTTACAGAGATGGTGTGAGTGGTTGCTGCAGTTTAACAACAGATAGAACAAGAACCGGTACTGGCAATAAATCAACTAACTTAGATTATTGTTGTTTGGCAAATTCAGTTACTTCGTTCTCAATATCTTCTGATGGTATTTTTGTAACGACCTGTGGAATCGTGAAAGACTCCTGCCCATCTTCACGGAACAAGTTGTATTTAGTATTCAGCAGACCAGTAGTGGCATAGAAAGCTCCCTGTGTCGGTACTACATTATCCGTATCATATTCCATATCGTTTGAGAACATCATCATCTGGGTGATATTGATGTAACGACGGAATTTTGGATTTTGGAACCGAACTTTCATGCGATTTGCTTCAGCCTGAATACCTTCATGGTTGTTGTCAGGCTTTACCTCTATGAAAGCAAGAGGTAGACCGTTAACGAAGATAGTTATGTCTGGACGGAAGTTGTCATCTTTCTTCGAGCCACAAGTCATTTCCGTGGTAACTTGGAAAGTGTTATTCTCCTTGAAAGACTTTTCAGATGAAAAATCAACAATACGACCTTGCCCTGGCTCCATCAGGATTTCATTATAGAAATGTCTTCCGAGGTCATTATAACCAACGGAAGTTTGGATGTCAGCAAGTTTCTTTTCTGCATCCTCATCTGTGAGTTCAGGATTTAAGTTCAAAAACGCCTCCTTAAACCTATCCGTTAGAATATTGGTTAACGGATCGTATGGTTCCTGTTGCTCTTGCGGTTTGGCAGAGTTGTTCGAGGAAATATACTCAAATCCCATACCAACTAAATGAATTAGCGCCGGGAACTTAACTCTACTATCTTCTGAAAATTCGGACATATTTTTTAAGTTAAATAAGTAGAACTCCCCAAACAGTGTCCCGCAAGGTGACCAAACCTTTTTCTTACACTGAGGAGAATTACGTATATTTTTGCCTTACGGCTTTAGGTCTTTTACGGACGTGTAACAAGCAAAATGCTCTATAAACACGAATTATATGACAAAGTTACATTATTTTAATGTAAAACCATGTCAGTAAATCTAAAATTTATGAAAAATTAAGTGCAACATCATGATTGTTGAATGATTAAATAACCGTATTTAAGTGCAAAGATAAAATAAATGTGTCTCAAATTGTGGGACATGTTTCAATATTTTTTTCTTCGTTTAGTTTTTTATACCAAATCTGCTCCCATAAGGAAAATGTTGCAATTATAAAATTTATAATTGGAAATTTTTCTGACATAATTAGTTTATCTTTTTGTCTTTATTTCAATAGCATGTCAGTTGCAAAATGTAATTGTTACACTCATAAACACATATAAATATTCATATCCATCTTGATATTCGCAAGATCATACTGCAATTTCCTTTCTGTTCATCCAAGGCATGGCTTTTATTGTGCAAAGTTATGGCAACCATGAACAGGCAAGTACCGCTATGCTATTTACATACAA
>CACXAK010000119.1 GCA_902765655.1 uncultured bacterium
ATTGACTAAGTTTGATTCGACTTTACTTTCTACCCCCGGAGTCTGTTTTTTATTCTTTTTTATTATCATGATACGACAATATTATACACTATTTATCAGGTGCGTGGCAACAATACTTGCAACCTTTGGAGGAATCTTTTCATAATATTTATCTTCAAGAGCCGTAAAAACCAGCCGTTTAACGCCTATACGCTCTTTTATCAGCATCATTTCAAGTTCTTTTTCAGAATATTTTGATGCAAAATTCTTAATCTTTTTAACAACTTTCACAGGTGCAAGGTCAGATGCTTTAGGAAGATTCATTTTTATTTCCTGTAAGCATCTCATTGCATTTTCAACCCCGACTCTTTGAGTCAAGTCAGGGAGTTTCATATATTTAATAACATCTTGCGCATCATTTTCGCTAAATTTGTCAAGAATTGTCTGAACTCGATCCTGATTCATTCTGTTAAACAGCATTGCAACGGTTGCAAGCTTTAATGCTTTAGATGCATTAACCTGTACCTGAGGTGTTACAGCTGCACTGCCATTTGCAACCTGAGGCAGATTTTGTCCATCCTGGGCATATTGTTCCGCTTCTGAACCTTGTGCCTGAGCTTGGGCTTGTTGTTGCTGCATTTCCTGAGCCATCTTATTCATGTTAGATTGAGATGCGGCAAATTCCATCAGCCCTTCATCAATAACTCCGTTATTTTTTAATTCTGTTATGGCATCAACGTATGTTTTATTGACGTGATGTTCAATAATTTCTATTATCTGGTCATTAGGCATATTTTGGGAAAATGCCTGCTTTGCTACTTCAAATATTGTATAAGCAATTTTTTGCATAATCCTGTCCCAATGTTGTCTTGGAATCCCGGAACGAATAACATCCACAGATTTATGGAATGACCATTCTGCAATGATTTGAGTGATGTATGTGGATGTTTCTGCATTAAAAGGCAAATTTTGATCTTCGGCAAGTGCTTTGCCTGCCATCATAGAGAAGTTGCCAAGTGTATTTATAACGTATTGTTTTTCTTCCGGAGAAAATTCCGCAGGAACCAAATCTTGAGCTTGTGCTGCAAGATTTTGGGCAAAATTTTCATAATCGAAATCCGGTGCTGCCATATATCATTATCCTTCTGAAGATTCTGCGCCTATTGCTGCGCCTGCTTTCCCTGACCCGTCTTCTATCCAGCTCTTAATTCTGTCTGCAGCATCCTCATTTAATTCATTTGATAATGCATCCAATGAGTCATCAAGTAAGCTTTCATCAAATGTATAACCAGGTAAAGAGCTTTGCTGCCCCTGACGTTGATTAAGTAAATCCTGTGCCAGTTCTGATTGTCTTTGTGTTAACTGACTTGCTCTTGAATTTATATCGTTTAGCTGGCGTTCCTGTTCAATTGCTTTTTGACGCAATGCTTCAACTTCTATTTCATTTTCTTCTTTAATTTGTCTTACTTTTGCAGTGACTGCTTTAAATGTTATTATAATACCTATTGCGGTAATTAATAATGCTAACCACCAAGGATTTCCTGATTCGTCAACTTTTGGAAGATTCTGTTGTTTATCAGGTGACAAATATGGGTCATTAGAATTTGAGAATGCAATTGAAACATTTGCTGCGGTGACTTTTGGACTTGCAGCACGTGCAATTAAATCTTTCATTTCTTCCATCGTTGTATCTGCAGGAATACTGTTTCGGTCAAGTGTTACCGCAATTGATATTTCTTCAACGACACCCGGTTTTATGTATTCATTAGTTTGAGTTTTTGTTACTCCGTACTGAGTTTCAGTTGCTCTTCTTGAATAATTTCTGTCCTGTGATGAATCCGTTCCGCCTGTTGGAAGTCCGTTTGGCAGGTATGTGCTGACTGCATTTATCCCGCGGCTTTGATCTGATGTTTTATCACCTAATCCTTCAGAAAAAGATTGCTCTGTAACAGCAGTTTTTCTTTGCGGATCATAATCGATAGTGAATCTTTCAACAGGGGTTTGTCTTAGGAATGTACTTACTGTTGCAACGTAATTCCCCGGTCCCACTAATCTGTCTAACTGCTTAGAAATTTTCTGCTGCATATATTTATCATTTTCTTCAAGTTTCTGAAGCATTTCATCTTCAGCATCCATAACACTGCGATAAGTGTTACCGTTTGTATCGGTTATTGCAATGTTTTCCGCTTTAAGACCCGTTACACTTCCAAGAAGTAAATTGGTAATTGCCTTAACTTTTGATTGATCCAGCTTTTCACCTATTGGCATAACTAATTGTACTGTTGCTGTTTGCGGCTTTTGTTCGTCAAACATTGAGTTTTGTTCAGGTATTGATATAAATACTGTTGCACTCTGAATTGGAGGAATTTGCTTGATTAGTCTTGCTAATTCTCCATTCATAGCACGTGCAAGACGTATTCTTTTATCTTCTTTTGTTGAAGTAAAATCGCCTTTATCAAATATTTCAAGTCCTACATTCTGATCAACAAGACCGGACTGAACAATTGCAATAATAGCTTTATCTCTGTCGTTAATAGTACATTTTGAAGTCATATTTGAACAATTTTTAGCATTCAAAACAATTTTGGATTTTGTACCATCTAATTGACGTTCAGCAACTATACCTTGTTTTGCAAGCATTGCCTGAATTTCTAATGCCTTACCGATATTATCGGTTGTCAATAATTCAACATTGGATTTCAGGGGCTCCGAACCGACTGTCTTTGCTCCGTTCTTTCCGGCTGAGCTTGCGCCGATAATTATCGACATTAATATAACCGCAACAATTAGTACGGCTGCGCCGATTATTCCGTAAAATAGAGGTTTGTTTTCCGTAATTTTGCTAAAGTCCATACTGTTTCCCGCTGTCTGATTTATTATTTTTTACCATTATGAAATAGTAGAGTTATATTTTATACGTTAATCTGCATTACTCTGTCATAGGCATTTATAACTTTACCTACGGCTTGGGTGGCAATATTAACACTGATTTCAGTTTTTGACATAGCAACCATTACATCGTGGATATCAACGTTTTTGTTGCCTTGCATAACGTCTTTGAGCATATCATCAGGAGCATTTAAATCCTGATTAAAGTTTTCTACAAG
Source organism: uncultured bacterium (assembly GCA_902765655.1). Classification (GTDB taxonomy): domain Bacteria; phylum Cyanobacteriota; class Vampirovibrionia; order Gastranaerophilales; family Gastranaerophilaceae; genus Zag111. The sequence goes on from CACXAK010000119.1 coordinate 3,087, forward strand.
CCCGGAAAATACCTGCTTGAAATCCTGAGTTTCGGGTTTTTCAACTCTGTCTAAACGAACACTTGGCATATTAAATCCTGATGAAAATTTAGTATGCTGTATTCTTCCCGCCAAGTCGTAATTTGGAAAATAATTTGCCATTACTCTACTACCTCTCTTTTCTATAATACTTTATTTTATTAATTTTGTTCAAGTTATATACAAAAAATCAACCATACGGAGTATAAAATTGATAATTTTGCATGAAGTTCTTAATGATTTATTTACAAAAATCAATATAAATTTGGCAAAAAATATTTTTACAAGTTTTAAACCGATTACGGAGGGTAATAATGAATCAAATATCTTTTACTTCAACATACAGAATACCTTTAATAGAGCGTAAAGTTTCCGTTGCCAAACGTCAGGCACTAAAGGATCTGGCATCAAAATATGAAAATAATCTTTATCCAAACGGGAATAAGGGTTGTGTAAGAATTTCAATCCCCGAAGAACAGGATATGAAATTTGAACAAAAATTACGTCAAATCGGCTTTAAAGTCTTCCAGAAATTTGAACAACATGATGTTTCTTATGACAAAATGGACAGCTATATAAAACAGGCACTTAAGTATAATGAATACAAACAATATGGTAAACAAAAATAGAGAGGATTGATTATATGAATATAGCACGATTATTACCATCAAAAGTGTTACAAAGAGCCATAGAAAAAAGAAGATTAAACAAAATACAGGAATATACATCTGTTGCTGATTCTCTTGAGCCAAAGTTTGCGCAAAGAATAAATGAGAATATTGACTCAATCGCAAAATATGCGCAAAGAAAAGATTGTCATTTGGAATTTGTGCCGGCAGATGATCTATTTCATAATTCAATGCAAATGAATGTTTATAAAAAGGGGATTTCATTGTTAAAAGATGACTCCGGTTTACCGATTGAGTATTTTGATTTAAAAAGTTTGTCCGGGCAATCAATATTACCTGATAATGCAAATGGTATAGATTTGATAAGCTATATCAGAAAAGCCGTAAAAAATATTATTGATAATAACAAAAATTGGTCTAATAAAATCTCAGAAATTAAATAAGAAAGAAGAATATTTTGCTGAAGGATTTTCAAAAATTATATTGATAATAAAAAGAAACGGTGATTGAATTAAATTACCGCTTTTTAATTTAAAAATATTTGTTTTAGGTTTATGTTTTTTGTAGAATAAACATGCGGCAGTTTTTAAGAAGGAGAAAACTTATGAAGAAATCAATTAAAGATTTAGGCGACATCAAAGGTAAAAGAGCGTTAGTCAGAGTTGACGT
>CACXAK010000120.1 GCA_902765655.1 uncultured bacterium
GTTACAGTAAAATTAGCGCCGATTACTGAATAATTTTTATCATCTTTTTTAATTGCCTCAATGAAATCTATATCCTGCGAATCCGCAAAATCTAATACTTTGTTTTCTTTATCAAAATACACAGTCAAAGATACTGAAGCATAATCGTTTATTTTAATTGAGTCATATTCATCCGAGAAAAAACCGTTTATGCAAGAATTGAAAATCTTTATTAAATCGTCTTCACAAAGATTTAAAACGGCTCTTGAATCATGATTTTGTAAGAACGGTTTTACATCACTGACGACAAAATGATTTTCATCTGTAAGGACACATTCAATTCCAATAATTCCAGTATATGGGCAGCCCCTGCTATCGAGATTTTGCAAAATATCTGAAATTATATTGCGTATTTTGTTCTTTATAGTTTCATCAATTTTGTAATCAGGACAATAGCATCCGGCTCCGTCAGTGTATTGTCCTCCGTTTTGTTTTAAAAATTTATAGTTCCCAACAATATTTAATGGTATTGCACTGTATCCGTCAGTTATAAAATAAACGGTAAAATTATGTCCGTATGTGAATTCTTCAATTAATACATCAGTTTCACCTTTTAAAAACAGTTTGTCTAGATAGTTACATGCAGATTTTAATGTGGGACAAACCATTTTATCATCTTCCATGTATGAATTTTGGGCAGTTTGCAATATTATCGGGAAAGAGGAATTTTTCAGGTAATCAGTGATTTGTGAAATTTTATTATACATCCCGAATTTTGGAGTCTTTGCGTGTATTTTATATAAAAACTTTTTACATAATATTTTATTCAGAATAAATTCACAACTGTCTTTTGTAGGACCGAAAATATTTTGGCCGTTTGATTGAAAAAATGATACAATATCTGCCTCAAGTGCTTTTTCGCTTACGGGTATGGTTAAATTTATTTTATTTTCAAGAGCAAACATTAAAAGACCGGTCAAATCATCTTCCCTAAAATCAATGATTTCGGTATCAGAACTTAATCCCCCTGTTGCAAAAATCTTTTCAACATAATCGTACTGCTTTAATTTCCTTGCTAATGCAGATGCGACAGCTCCGTGACCAACTATTAAAATTTTTATTTTTTCTGCTTCCATTGACTTGATTATACTACATAAAATATATGATTTTTATTAAGTTATATTAAATTTATAAGAAATTTAGTGATATAATTATGACAAAACAATTTTCATTATTAAAATACGGATAGAAAGGCAAGTAGTATGGCAGGTTTAGTAAATTTATTATCAAATGTATTTCAGTCGCCGCAAATTGTACCGGCTCCGGTTGTGCGAGAATCTTCAAATCCGTATGGGAATAATCCGTTTGTAAATTATAACGGAAGAAATTATTCAAATCAGTATTATGCTCAAAACAGACCTGTAAAGGGCGGATATTTTGCCGGATATTATAACGGTAAACAAAATATTGTCGGCAGAAGATTATTTGTTGAAGTTTAATTGTTAAATTATGATGTATACATGAAAATGCCTGTGTTCGCCATAAACACAGGCATTTTATTATGCTTGTTATCTCATGTTAAGAATTATTAATTAGTATATACAAAATATAGCAATTTTCGATACGAAAAATACTTTATATACATGTAAACACGAGGATGCTTAAATAGAGGACTTAAAAACCGAACTTTAAGCACACACTTCACACTTCACTATTACGAGGAATGGAGAACAAAGTTTTACATTCCAAAGGGTCTGATTATCAGACTCTTTTTTTTGTCTCGAGACGATATTTATACATTATTACATTCTTTTATTTCTTTTTCGAATATTGAATATAGCGGTTCAGGGATTCTTCTGTAAAGTTTTGCATCCTTATGTACAGCCACGATTACAACTTCTGCGGTTATAAATACGTTATTTGTTTCTTTGGATTTAATTGTTTGCTTAAAAGTCGCTGTCAGACCTGAGAATTCTGCAATCTCGGTTTCTACGATGACAATGTCTTCTAATTTTGCACTGGATTTGTATTTGATATTAATACTTGAAACAGGTAGTAAAATATCCATATTCTCGAGTTGTTTAAGAGTGTAACCATTTTGTGCGCAATAATCAACCCTTCCCATTTCCATCCAGCGCAAATATGAACCATGCCAGACAACACCATAATTGTCCGTATCAGAAAAATAAACTTTTTGTTCAAAAACGTGTTTCATAATGGGAGCATTATATCATAAAATTATTTGCTTAAAAACACTTGATTAAAAAAGACTTTTGTGCAAAAATTTACTTACAGTGTTAAATTAAAGGGTTATGGCAAGGTAGCTCAGCTGGTGAGAGCGCACGGCTCATACCCGTGAGGTCGAGAGTTCGAATCTCTCCCTTGCTAAATAAAAAGACAGGTATTAAACCTGTCTTTTTTATTTAGTTATGGGTATTGATGAGAAATCATAATGAGTTCGAGCGTACCTTTTTTCAGGACATTTGGTCGGAAGGGGTAAATATTTTTAGTTGGCATGATTGCTAAGTTTAGTGAATTTTAGCGATTTTATTGGGTAGGAAATTACTTGACTAAAAATGTCCGAAATGTCCGGTTTTGGTAACAAAAATGTCCGCTTATTTGAACATTTTGACCCAATATTTGCACTTAAAAGTTATTGTTGGGTTGAAAACCCAACCTACAGGCTAATGTCCAATTATGTCCAGTTTGAATAATGTTGGTGCAAAAAATTGCACCTTACAGGCTTAAACATTTTGAATTACTGAATCTAATTCAAAATAATCCCCATCTTTATGATAAACAACTTCAGGGAATGTAATTTCTTTTGGAGTATTATTTATTATAACTTCATATTGTTTATTCCAACCGTTATGATAGCCTCCATTTGTACCTTGTTTTACGATTGCATTTTGTAATATTGTTGTATTATCACAATATTGTGTATGTTTCCAGCCTGCAGCCATACCTTTATCAAAGGATAGTGACTTGAAACGCTCATCAATAATTTTTGAAGTCTTTATTCTTTTCACAATTTCATTTACAAAATTTTTATCCCCATATTTTGCAACCTGCATAGCATCTGCTAATGTAAGAGTTTCTTTTGAAGATAAAAAATCATACAAATTTGTACATGGGTCACTTCCGTACCTTCCTGTATATTTTGTAATTTTAGTACTCTTTGCTTTTTCTCTGTTTAATTTCAGCAATGTTCTAATTTGAGTTTCAAAATCTTTATCAAGAGGAACACTATCAAACATACCGACAGTTTTTTCGCCTCGATAAAGTTTTACATCTACACTTAATTTGCTTTTTAATAAATCTTCGCTCAATTCTCGAACCGCTTTATCATTCAATACAAAAGCATCACTTGAAGCAACATACTCACCAATATTTTTAATGTTAGGTAATACATCATATGTCATAACCTTTATTTGTTCTGGAGTAATAGTTTCGAGCATGTGATTTGATGGTACTGTTCTAAAATCCTCACCCCAAGATTTTACTTTGAATATTATATTTTCATCAAATGTTCTTTTTAAATATTCATAAGTCGCCGGATTCTTTTTCTTTATAATTAGCATATTAATGTAGTCTGGGAAACTCGTATTATTCGAGTTTATTGTTTTTTTATAAAAATCTTCAGTTTCAGCAATTACTTTTCTCATTTCTTGTATAGGGGTATTTTTTATCATTTCTATTGTGGATTTCCCATAATTAGAAACAGTTAAGTACAAATCTAAAACATCCCCTTTTTCTTTTCCAAGAAGTACAAAAATCTCAGGATTTTCTTTATACAATGTTTCTAAACATTTATAAATAGAGTATGTATGCTCATCACCAGTCTTAATAATACCCTTTGCAACATTTTTTACGACATCGGGAGAATATTTTTCTGTGTATGCAACATTACATTCTTCTTTCAATTCTTTTAATAATTCCTCAGCATGCTTATTTATTTGCTCAATTTCTTTCTTCGCAAATTGAACTGTATCAGTTGCCAAAGGCTTATATTTTAATCCTTTAATACTTGTAACTTGTGGTTTTGAGCACAGCAAACATTTAGCGAGTTTTCCGCCACGTTCAACCATAAAATTAAATGTGACTTTTTCTAATCCCATAACAATATTTTCCCCTGTTATTATATAAAGTATTTTTATTACTCAAAATTGCTTAATTTTTGGATTTATATTACTAAATATTAACCCTCACCCGAATTTCTAATGTTCGCATTTCGCTCACATTGAAATTCTTCCCTCTCTCATCGGGAGAGGGAGTTGGGGGTGAGGAGTCAAACTTCCTGTTACAAACAATCAAACTGTTTGTTCTTTTACAGTTGTGGAGATGAGAAACTGTATTTTTTCAGGACAGTGTATCTGTACGGTTAA
>CACXAK010000121.1 GCA_902765655.1 uncultured bacterium
AAAATGATTGAAAAAGGTTTTGAATATTATCCGATTGGCAGATAAACTTATATTTGTATTATTTTTTAATAAATTCTTGATTTAATGCTATGTTTGTAATATCTTTGTAAACGTGTATTTACATTAGAGAATTGGAATATGTTATGGCATTAAATTTTCAAAATTTGGTTTTAAATTTACAAAAATTCTGGGCTGATTACGGATGCATAATAGAGCAGCCCTATGATATAGAAAAAGGGGCTTCAACTATGAACCCTGCAACTTTTTTGCGGGTTCTTGGTCCTGAACCATGGTCAACTGCAATGATTGAACCGTGCAGACGTCCGACAGATGCACGCTATGGAGAAAATCCAAACCGTTTGGGACATTATTTTCAGTTTCAGGTCATATTAAAGCCATGTCCTGATGATGCTCAGGAACTGTATTTACGCAGTCTTGAAGCAATGGGGATTGATCTGAAAGAGCACGATGTTCGTTTTGTTGAAGATAACTGGGAGTCTCCAACCCTTGGCGCAGCAGGTGTCGGCTGGGAAGTATGGCTTGACGGGATGGAAGTTACTCAGTTTACTTATTTTCAGCAAGTCGGCGGATTAGAAATTAAACCGGTAGCTCTTGAATTGACTTACGGGTTGGAAAGAATCGCCATGTATCTGCAAAATAAATCTTCGGTATTTGATATAATGTGGAATGATACGTTGACATACGGCGAGATCTATCACCAAAATGAAGTGGAACAGTCAAAATATAATTTTGAAGTTTCAAATGCAGATGATTTATTTAAAAGTTTTGAACTTTACCAGAAAGAAGTGGATAATTGTCTGAATGCAAAATTAGTTTTGCCGGCTTACGATTACGTTTTAAAATGCTCTCATACATTCAATTTGCTTGATGCTCGAGGAGTTATAAGTAAAGATGAGCGTAATAACTTTATCGGCAGGGTAAGAACTATGGCTTCAGGTGTAGCAAAACTTTATGTTGAGCAGCGTGAAGAAATGGGATTCCCGTTGTGCAAATAAAATGTCATTCTGAACTTGTTTCAGAATTTTGTGATTTGGTTATCTTGCTAACCCCGAAGGTTAAAGAGGAAAAGAAGTAAAGGAACATAAATGGCAGAAAAATTTAATCGTGCGACATTTACTCGCAATTTTTTGAAAAATATTACAAGAATAAAAAATCCTGACGAAATGCTTGCGGATGCTAAAGAAAGCAGTCTGGAAAAAACTCTGGGAGTATGGGATTTAATAATATTAGGCGTTGGTGCAATTATCGGCTCAGGAATTTTTGCAATTGTCGGTATCGCGGCAGCAGGTAACGGTTCATCATTAGGGGCAGGCCCCGGACTTGTTATTTCAATGATTATAGCCGCTATTGCGTGTGTATTTTCTGCTTTATGTTATAGTGAATTTGCTACGATGATACCTGTTGCGGGCGGGGCATACACTTATACCTTTGCTACATTGGGTGAATTTGCAGCCTGGATGGTTGGCTGGGTGTTGATGCTTGAGTATGCAATAGGATTTATTGCCGTTGCTTGTGCCTGGTCTAATCATTTAATGCAGTTTTTGCAGGGCTTCCCGGGATTGCCCGAATGGCTTTCCAATCCGCCGGTATGGATGACAAATGATGTATTTACAGTATCAAAAATGGTGGCAGAAAACCCTGATATATCCGTTCCTATGGTATTTGGGGTGCCTATTTGTATAAATATTCCTGCAATATTTATTGTTCTATTGATGACAGCGATTCTGGTTAAAGGAACAAAGGATTCGGCTAAAATGGCAGGAGTAATGGTATTTATTAAACTTGCAGTGATTGCGCTGTTTGTAATTGCAGGAGCATTTTTTGTAAGACCGGAAAATTGGACTCCGTTTGCGCCAAATGGTGCAGCAGGAATTTTCGCAGGTGCATTCTTGATATTTTTTGCATATATCGGTTTTGATGCTCTTGCAACTGCTGCTGAAGAATGTAAAAATCCTCAAAAAGATTTGCCGATTGGGATTATCGGTTCATTAATTGTTACTACGATTGTTTACGTATTGGTAGCACTTGTTTTGACTGGGATGGTTGATACCTCTCACCCAGTAAGTGCTGACTTTTTAAAGGCCCCGATGGCATATTGTATGATGCTTGCCAAACAAAATTGGGCTGCGGGATTGATTTCAATCGGCTCTTTAGCCGGTTTAACTTCAGTGCTTTTAGTCCTTGAAATGGCTGCTACAAGAATTTTATACGCAATGAGTCGTGATCATTTTATTTCTAAAAGATTCCAGAAAATTCATCCTAAATTCAAGACTCCTGCGCTGTTAACTTGGACTGTAGGCGGGCTTGCGGTTTTGGGAATTTTGACTCTTAATTTAAGTGTCGCTGCAGAATTATGTAACTATGGAACATTTACATCATTTATAATTGTTTGTCTTGCGGTTTTAATTTTGAGACATACCGATCCTGACAGACCGAGACCTTTCAAAGTCCCGTTTTCTCCTTGGTTCCCGCTATTAGGAATATTGTGCTGCGGCGGTTTAATGGTTTATAAATCTATGGAAGCCGGAAGCTCTGCATTGTTGTTCCCGGTTTGGTTGGGAGTCGGAGCAATTATTTATTTGCTCTATGGTTTTATCAGAAACAGAGATAACGAAAATAAAATTCACAGAGAACTCGTGCGCGGTTTTCTTAAGGAAGAAAGTGAAAATAAATAGCAAATGGAATTTTTGAAAAACATTAGCCAAAATATATTTAAAAAAAGAAGTATTGATGATTTAATTCTGACTAGTAAAAAATCTGAATTAAAGAAAACTTTAAGTGTATTTGACCTTATTGTAATTGGTATAGGAGCTGTTGTCGGGACAGGAATATTTGCGATTGTCGGTGTTGCAATTACAGGAAATTCTGAAAGTGTCGGAGCAGGTCATGCAATTGTAATTTCAATGGTGTTGGCGGCAGTTGCATGTATTGTGCCTGCGTTATGCTATTCTGAAATTGCTTCAATGATACCTGTTGCAGGAAGTGCTTATACATACACATATGCTACTATGGGTGAGTTTATGGCCTGGATGGTCGGCTGGATTTTGATGCTTGAATACGCAATAGGTAATATTACTGTTGCAAGTGCATGGAGTGGTTATTTTATGCAGTTTTTAAAGGGCTTCAAAAATTGCTTGCCTGATTTTATACTAAATATTCCTATTTGGCTCAGATATGATTACAGAGCTATTTACTCGATGTGTGATAAGTATGGTTGGGATATTCACGATAAAATACCGTTTTTGTTCGATAAGATCCCGGTTGCTGTTAATATGCCTGCAGTTATTATTGTATTGATTTTAACTCTGTTGTTAATTAAGGGAGTAAAAGAATCTACACGGGTGGCAAGTATAATGGTCGGCGTTAATATGTTTATGATTTTATCATTCATAATCATCGGTTCGCATTATGTAAAACCTGAAAATTGGCATCCCTTCTTACCGCCGGTTGAGCCCGTTACAGGGATTTTGATGGGAACATTTACAATATTTTTTGCATATATCGGATTTGATGCTATTTCAACTGCCGCAGAAGAAACAGAAAAGCCACAAAGAGATTTACCGATTGCAATTTTGGGAACTCTTATAATTTGTACGATATTATATGTTGCGGTTGCTCTTGTTCTGACAGGTATTGTTCCGATTAATCAGATTGATGCGCTTGCACCAATTGCGCATGCAATGAAATTTGTCGGGAAAGATTGGTTTGCCGGATTAATTTCAGTTGGCGCATTGTGCGCTTTGACAACTGTTTTACTTGTATACCAACTAGGCACAACCAGAATTTTGTATGCTATCAGTCGTGACAGATTTCTGCCAAGGTCATGGAGAATGATTCACAGAAAGTTTAAAACCCCCCATGTAATGACATGGATTTCAGGAATTGTTGTCATTGTTTGCGGTTTGTTTATGGATTTGAAAATATCCGCTGATTTGTGTAATTATGGGACATTTACATCTTTTGTAATTATTTGCCTTGCAGTTCTTATTTTAAGAAAAACTAATCCTGACACTCACAGACCGTTCAAAGTTCCGTTTAGTCCTATCTTACCGATTATAGGGATATTAATTTGTCTGGTTTTGATATTCTTCTCTCTTAATACTCTCAAAACTTCTTCAAATTACTTTATTTCCTGGCTTGTTGTCGGCTTTTTAATTTATGCATTATACGGTTACAGACAAAAACGTATTGGAGAACAAAAAAGAAATTAGTAATAAAAAAAAGAACCCAAACAATTAAGTTGGGTTCTTTTTTTTATTCTTTAAAGAACTATTTTACTAATTCTTTGAATTTTTTACCATAGCAGCGATTTTGATTTCTTTACCTGTTTGTGGGTTTCTGCCTGTTCTTGCAGCTCTCTTACGAGCTTCAAAAGTACCAAAGCCAACTAAAGTAACTTTGTCACCTTTTTTTACAGCTTTTTCAATAGTTTCAATTGTTGCAGCCAATACAGATGCAGCATCTTTTTTAGAAACTTTAGCTGATTTTGAAATTTCAGCAACTAATTCTTCTTTGTTCATAACAAATCTCCTTTCTTAACTAAACATGTCTATTATATCTATATTTGAAAAATATGCAAGTTGTTGCAACATGTATTGTTATTTCTTTACATTTGGTAATATATTCCTACGTGCGACATTCTAAAATACCTGTTTGTAAATAGACAGATGGTATGGTTTCGTTAGACAGATAGTTTGCACTTTTCGGTAAAGTTAATTTTACAAATTTTTATAAATCGGCAATAATTAGTCAATTTTTAACATTAAAAATACTTTATATATATGTAGGGAAATAGTATTGGTAATAATTAATGAGTAAAATTTCAATTTTACGTTCTATGGTTAATAATGGTTGGACTATTGCAAACAAACGTGCTGTATGCTCTCAGATTGGTAGGTCTAACTTTGAAGAAATAGTTGCTTTGGCTAAGAAAAAAGGACTGACAGGAGATGTCTTTGAGTATCAAATGGTCAAAGATGAATTATTACCAACAAAATTAGCTGAAACAAAATCTTTGCTAATTGAGCCAAGTCTAGAAATTTCAAGGTGGGGTAGAGAACTGAGAAAAAGTGATAATTATTGTTGGAATTCTGAATTGTATGGAAAATTTAAAGAACTTGATGCAGGTATGGAAAATCGAAACATACTTAACGAAACGGATGATAAAATTGTAACAGCCGCAAAAGACAAGCTTTTTGCTAGTTGTAAATCTCTTGGTAGAGATGAAATTCACTACAGAGGTGAAATGTATTTCCCTAAAGGTAAAACACTAGAAGCATATAATAGATTGGCTAATTTAAAACCGGGTGAAATCTATGAACCAAAAACTTTTATGTGGATAACTGACAATGAGGCTTATGCTCTTGAATCGTACTGTAATCCATTAAGTATCAACAAAAATGTTTTGTATGAAATATTATGTCCGGCTGAAGCTAAAATTATACAAGCACCTTATGGATTTTGTTCAAATGGGATGTTTACAGAAGGTGCATATCCACGAACTTCAAAATTGAAAATTTTAAGCAACGACTTAAAAGATGGTATTTTAAGATTACGCGGTGAATTATTACCTTAAATTTTATCTTTCTTTACCAAATAAACCATACTTTACTAAAAAAAGCGTTCTATACCAAATGTAAAATAACAGAGGGTATGGTTTCGTTAGACAGATAGTTTGCACTTTTTGGTAAAGTTAATTTTACAAATTTTTATAAATCGGCAATAATTAGTCAATTTTTATTATTAAAAAGACTTTATATAGATGTAGGTAAAATGGTTATTGGTAAAAATTAATGAATAAAATTTCAATCTTCCGTTCTATGGTTAATAATGGTTGGACTATTGCAAACAGGCGTGCTGTATGCTCTCAAATAGGCAAGTCCAACTTTGAAGAAATAGTTACTTTGGCTAAGAAAAAAGGACTGACAGGGGATGTCTTTGAGTATCAAATGGTCAAAGATGAATTTAATCTTAGAAATCTATCTGAGGTAAGAAAGGCACTGGAAATAGAAAAACCTGTCTCTGAAAGCGCAAGCATAGTATTAAAAAAAATAAAAAATGTCAGTGGAGAAGTAGAAAAGCAACCAATATCTGTGAAAATAAATGCAACTAGAGATAATGCAGAGATGGTTACTTACAATTTTTTTGATGGCGACAAACCAATAGGTTTTGTACAGTTGGAAGAACATTTTCATAGAAAAAATGGAACATCTTGTCCCCCTGGAATATTGTTAAAGGATTATCCTAAGTTAGGTATCGAGGGAGATAGAGTGATTGTGCATATGTTAGAAAATTTTGATGAAAAAACATATTCAGGAATAGGTAATCTTGCAGATAAAGTTGCTATTCAACACTGTTTGCTTCACGGTATAGAGCCTAATGTTGTATCTGAAGCAGCATATCAGTCACACTTAGCGCACTACCTTAGGGGTAAACGTTTTATACCAATGTGGGGTGAAGATTTTAATAAAATCTTTGAACAAATAGCAAAGACAAGAGTCACAGGAACCCATGTGGATACATCAGAATATGGTTCATTATTAACTTATATGCCAAGAGAAATGATACAACGCTTAAAAACAGAAGTTGTGAATGCACCATTATTTTCTCATAAGATATAAGTAACTCTTGAATTAATAAAAATAAATAACCATATTAAAGTATACCTTTCTTTACCAAAAAAACATACCTTACCAAAAAAAGCGTTCTATACCCAAAAAACCGCTTTAAAAAATTTCTTACTATTATTGGAAAGTAAGCGACCGGTGTGAGTA
>CACXAK010000122.1 GCA_902765655.1 uncultured bacterium
GATCAAATATTGCAAATAGAAAAAAGATACAAAGAACTTGGCGAAACTTTGTCTGATCCTGCTGTTATACAGGATTATAATAAATTCAGAGATTTATCAAAACAAAGAAAATCAATGGAAGAAACTGTTGAGCTTTATTACGCTTGGAAAAAAGCAACAGATGCCATTGAAGACGATAAGCTTTTGCTTCAGGAAGAAAAAGACGATGATATGCGTGAAATGCTGAAAGCGGACATTGAAGAAAATGAGTCAAAACTGCCTGATTTCGAAGAAAGAATGAAACGCCTTTTGCTTCCTAAGGACCCTATGGATGATAAAGATATTATGCTTGAAATTCGCGGGGGCGCAGGAGGAGATGAAGCAAATATTTTTGCCGGAGATTTGGCAAGAATGTATTTAAAATTCGCGGATAAGCAGGGCTGGAAAACTCAGATTTTATCTAAAACCGAGTGTGAAGCAGGCGGTTATTCAGAAATAATTATCTCAATTCAGGGTGATTCAGTATATTCAAAATTAAAATACGAATCAGGGGTTCACAGAGTTCAGAGAGTGCCTGAAACCGAATCTCAGGGTCGTGTTCATACATCAACCGCAACAGTGGCTGTTATGCCTGAAGTTGATGATGTTGAAATAGAAATTCGTCCTGAGGATATTGAAATGTCAACTGCACGCAGTGGCGGTGCCGGTGGTCAAAACGTAAACAAAGTTGAAACTGCTGCCCGTTTGTTTCACAAACCGACAGGGATTATGATTTTCTGTACAGAAGAACGTTCACAATTGCAGAATAAAGAACGTGCGATGCAAATTTTGCGCTCAAAACTCTATGATTTGGAAGTTCAAAAGCAAATGCAGGAAATTACAGACTTGCGTCGTTCTCAGGTTGGTACAGGCGACCGTTCCGAACGTATCAGAACATATAACTTCCCGCAGGGACGTCTGACTGATCACAGATTGAACCATAACCTTAATGTATGGACAGTAATTGATGGCGATTTGGATGAGCTCATCAATATGCTTATTGAATATGACCAGAAATTAAAGCTCGAAAAATTGGCACAAAAAGGGTAATAAGAGGGCAGAAATGACAGAAAGACGTTGTGCAGGTTGTTGGCAAATTAAAGACAGAAATGATTTGATTAAAATAACAAGAACTGCACAGGGTGTAGTCGTAAAGCCAAATTCATTTACATTTGGCAGATCTGCATATCTTTGCTATAATAATTCTTGTATAGAATTGGCTTTTAAAAAAAATAAATTATCGAAAATTTTAAAAGTTTCTGTACCAAATGAATTGAAAGGACAATTATTGGATGAGTTACGAAACAATTAGAATAAGTGAATTAGCAAAAGAACTTGGGAAGTCAAGTAAAGAGATTCTTGAAAAACTTGAGGCAATGGGTATAAAAGGTAAAACCCATTCAAGTACCGTAACTCAGGACCAAATTAAAAGACTGAAAGCATTTATGGAAAACGGTGCTGCGAAATCAAAACCAAAGGCATTTGTTGTAAAAAAAGCAAAAGTTGAAGAAAAAGAAGCTGCAAAAGAAGCCGCAAAAGAGGAGGCAAAAGAACGCAAAGAAGAACTCAAAAGAGCAATCGAAAAACCGATTGTAGAAAAAGTTCAAAGACCGAAAGTAGAAATAGTCAGACGTTCTGCACCAAAACCGGTTCAGGTTGTCGGTAAATCGGAAAGACCGGAACAAAGACCTGACAGACCGCAGAGAAAATTTGATAAAGATTCTAAATTCCCTCCAAAACGTGACGGGGCAAAACCGTCAGGAACAAAAGATTTTGGGGCAAAAAAGCCGATTGAAAGAAGAATTATTCCTCAGGATATTTATGAAAATAAAGGCGGAAGCGCCAATAAATTTGGAGGAAGTAAAAATTCCGGCAAGAAAAAAGACAAAGATTTTAATTCCAAAAAAGAAGAACAAGAGATGATTTCTCTTGAAAAGGCAGCAGCACAGCACCATAAAAAGAGAACTCAAAAAACAGAAGAAGTTGAGGAAGTAAAACAAATAGTTGTAAATCAGGCAATGACTATTGCAGAGTTATCTGAAAAAATCAAGAAAACTCCTGCAGATATTGTAAAATTCCTTATGATGAACGGAGTTATGGCAACAGTTAACCAGCTTATTGATGTTGATGTTATTAAAAAAGTTTGTGCAGAATATGAGTTAGAAGTTCTTGATGAAGATTTAGATGCTTATGTAGAAGAAGAACTTAAAAAAGAAGAAGAAAAAAATGCACTTGCAAATGTTGACAAAAAATTACTCAAAAAACGCGCACCTGTTATAAGTATTATGGGGCACGTTGACCATGGTAAAACAACATTATTAGACAGTATCCGTGCATCAAAACACAAAATCGTTTCAACCGAAGTTGGCGGCATAACTCAGTCAATCGGTGCTTATACCGTGTATCTTGGGGATAATAACGATAAAAAGATTGTATTTTTGGATACTCCGGGGCACGAAGCGTTTACGGAAATGCGTGCAAGAGGTGCACAGGCAACTGATATTGCGATTTTGGTTGTTGCGGCTGATGATGGTATAATGCCTCAGACTATTGAAGCAATTAACCACGCAAAAGCTGCAGAAATTCCTGTTATTGTTGCTGTTAACAAAATCGATAAACCGGGGGCAAATCCTGACAAAGTATTGCAGCAATTAACAGAACACGGACTTGTTCCTGAAGATTGGGGTGGAGATACAATTGTTGTAAAAGTTTCTGCTTTGCAGGGAACAGGTATTGATGAATTATTGGAATATATATTGCTTGTGGCGGATGTACAGGATTTGAAGGCAAATCCGAAAGCAGAAGCAACAGGTGTTGTAATTGAAGCAAATCTTGATAAAGGTAAAGGTCCTGTTGCAACATTGCTTGTTCAAAACGGCACATTAAGAGCGGGTAACTGTATAGTTGTCGGAACAGCGTGCGGACGTGTGCGTGCGTTATTATCTGACAGTGGTGAAAGAATCCAAAAGGCCGAACCGTCTACCCCTGTTGAAATTCTTGGATTATCTGAAGTTCCTCAGGCAGGTGACAGATTTATGGTTGTTAAAAACGAAAAAGAAATGAAGGCAATAACCGCAGATCGTCAGGAAAAAGCAAGAGATAAGAGATTAGAAGCAATGCTTCCTGCTCATATAAGAAAAGAAGCAGTTGCAGGAGATGATGCAATTCCTCAGTTGAATTTGATTATCAAGGCAAATACAAACGGCTCGGCTGAAGCTGTTTCTCAGGCAATTGCTCAGGTTGAATCTAAAGAAATTTCGACAAAAATTATTCACGTTGGAGTCGGTGATATTTCAGAAGCCGATGTTATGTTGGCTGCTGCGTCAAATGCATTGATTTTAGGTTTCACTGTTAAGGAAGATTCAAATGCGCTTGCAGCTGCAGAAAGAGAAAAAGTTACAATTAAAAAATATGATATCATTTATCAATTACTTGAAGATATTGAAAAAACATTACTTTCACTTCTTGATCCTGAAATTAAAGAAGTTGAACTTGGTAAGGCCGAAGTCAGACAAGTATTTAATATCGGTAAATCAGGTAAAATTGCGGGTTGTTATGTTCTTGAAGGTAAAATTGTCAGAGATAAGGATGCAATTATACTTCGTGATGGTGTTGAAATATTCAAAGGGGCAATTGAACAGCTTAAGCGATTTAAGGATGATGTTAAAGAGGTTGCTCAAGGGTTTGAATGCGGTATTTCATTCGGCAAATTCAATGACCTTCAAGAAGGTGATATAATTCAGGTTTCAACAACCGAAGAGATAGAAAGAACATCCTTGTAATTATTTTTCTTTACAAATATTTACCTAAAACTATGGCAATTTTTTCTTTTTGAGGTTTTTGTTATAATGATAAGTGAAAGGTAAGTGTAGATGATAAATAAAATATCTTTTGCTGATAACAAAAAATATTATCTTAATAATGCGCCTCTGGGCGTGAATTTAGGGTCGTCTACGTTTACACATTCTTATCTTGAACATTCAGAGTTGTCTAATAAGCAAAAAGCTACTGTTTTGGCATCTTCGGCTTTGGGCATGGCTTTACCTTTGGCATTTTGGAGTAAAAAGGCCGGCTTCAGCTTAAATCCTTCAAAAATATTTAAAATGCCGATAAATCCGTTTAAAAATTGGGCATTATTTAAATATAAGCCGGTAAATAAGGTGTTGGAATATGATGATGCTCCAAAAATAATATCTATTGCAACCGGTTCTGTTGCAGGCGGTTTTGCAGGCGGGGCTTTGGTTGATAAAGAAAAAATAAAAACAAAAAAAAGAGA
>CACXAK010000123.1 GCA_902765655.1 uncultured bacterium
TTTTAAAATTCTCGTTTTGCTTAAAATTCTATATTTGAATTTGTTTTTATGCCATTTTATCAGCTTCTTTTGCAGCTTGTTTATTAGACATTTTATCAGCTATCGCACCTAGTGTAAACCCGCCAAGAGCTCCCGTCACAATGGCAGAACCTATTGTAAGAGCTTTGTTAGGAGAAGTAGCCAATATTTGTTTTAAGACCTTTCTGTTGATTAATGAGGATATACCATATGCCGCAATCCCAAGAGCAGCACCAAGTTTCTTGCCCATGTTAACTTTAGTATATTTATTTCCATTTTCAGTTTCTGCATTCTGTTCTGTATTTGCCCTTTGATGTTTATTTGCCCAATCAACAATTGCGCCGCAACCTAAATATAAAGGAATAACCGGTAAAAATGTCTTCATTAAATTGATATTTTTCATTGCTTTCTTAGCTTCAAAAATTGGTTTTGCAGCTTCATAAGCATCTTTAGCCGGCATGTTTTGGCGTATGCTATCGACACAAACTTTATAAAACTTTTTTGCCATTGGTTTAACTGAATACGCACCTGCCACACCAAGTGCTGTTACTCCTAAACCCACTTTTAATCCGGAATTGTCTGTCATAATATTTTCTCCTACTTTTAAATTGTTCTACACAATATTAATAAAACTTAGGCATATTAATAATTGACAGAACATATACTTATTCAAAAAAATAATTTACAAAACTTAATTATATAGAACAAAATTTGTTATAAAACTTCTTTTAATTCTTTTATTACAACGTCCAAAGCTCCCTGCTGGTCATTAAAAATAGTTTCACAATCTTTGCACGCCTGAACATAAAATTCATTATCCGCCAATAATCTTTCCATATAATCCGAAAGTTCTTTCGGATTTTTAACAATCTTACCGGCATTTGAACGTGATAATAGCCAATAAATATCCCTAAAATTATGTATTGACGGTCCTGTTATTGTCGGTTTTGAATAAACTGTTGCTTCAAGCGGATTATGACCGCCCGTTTTATTAAAACTTCCGCCGATAAATGCAAAATGACACATTGAATACATTTTGCCTAATTCCCCCATTGTATCAAGCAAAATCACATCGAAATCTTTGAATGTATCACCTTTTGAACGATATCCGTATTTTAACCCGGATTCATCCAAAAGTTCTGCAATTTTTGGTATTCTTTGGGTATGTCTTGATACCAAAAGTAGTTTTGTGTCGGGGTATTTTTCGTGTTTTTGCTTAAAAATAGGGATTATTATTTCATCTTCCCCTTTATGCGTGCTGCCTGCAATAATGACTCTGAAACCGTCTTGCCCTATATCAACAGTTTCATTTGACGGTTTTATGTCAAATTTCAGATTCTTCATTACTGATGTTTTTTCAGCAGGTGCCCCGATTGCAAGCAGTTTATTCATATCAATTTCGCTTTGGGTAAGAATTTTAGTATATTTTTGGAGCACGAATTTGAAGAAAAATCTGAACTTTTTGTATATGGAAAATGTTGAATCCGACATTCTTCCATTAATGCAATACAAATAAATTCCTCTTCTTTTACATGAGGATGAAAATATTGGCCAAAGTTCCGTTTCTGCAATCAAAACAACCGTCGGACGGATTTTATTTAAAAATACATTTACGCAGTATGTAATATCAAACGGGAAATATGTTATAAAGTCCGCAACATTTGCATATTTTTTTAATGCGATTTCCTGACCTGTTTTAGTTCCTGTTGTAACTACAATTTTGTATTGCGGAAATTCTTCTTTTGTTTTTTTGATTACATTTTCAAGAGCAATAACTTCCCCGACCGAAACTCCGTGGTACATAATTACTTTATCGCCTAATTCAGGTGCTTTGAAAAATCCTAATTTTTCTTTCCACCCGTATAAGAATTTTTTATTAAGAACACGGACTATGAAGTAGAACGGTAAAAATACCACAAATACTATCGTTGAAACTAATCCGTATAAGAAAAATACATCAATAACTGAGATAAGAATTAAAATTAATAATATTAATAAAATTGTATATATCGCCATAACATTTTGAATTATACATCAAATATAATGAACATGTTGACATTGTATTTAAAAATTTATAATATTTAATTATGGCGATAGTTTATTTAAGTTTAGGGTCTAATAAAGGGGACAGAATCGGATTTGTTCAGCAGGCAGCGAGTTTGCTTGGTATGGACGAAGGTATTTCTATTGTACGTAGTTCTGCTTTTTATGAAACTGAACCATGGAATATGAAAACTGAAACTTGGTTTGTAAATGCCGTAATCGAGATAAAAACAAAATATTCTCCTCAGGATTTATTGAGTGTTTGTCAGGAAATTGAAAGAAAATTAGGGCGTGAACACAAGCAGGGTAATGATTATGAAGACAGGACAATCGATATAGATATTTTGTTTTACAACAATGATGTAATTAATGAAGATAATCTTGTAATTCCTCACAAATATGTGCATTTAAGAGCATTTAATCTTGTACCTATGCTTGAATTAAATGCTGATTACGAGCATCCTGTTTTGCATAAAACAATCGTTCAGATGCATGAAGATTTAGAAAATCCTGAAATGGTCTTTTTATATGGTACAAGAGTTGACTTCGATTTCTAAAAAAACTGTTGCGATTATAGGCGGTGGTCCTGCAGGGTGTATATGTGGGAAATTTCTGTACGAAGAAGGAATTGATGTAACAATTTTTGATAAAGCAAAAGTATTAAGTACTCTTTTGCCTACCGGCGGCGGAAGATGTAATTTGGCTCATGCAAATTATGATTTTAAAACTCTTGCTTCAAATTACCCCAGAGGGGAGAAATTTTTGTATTCCGTTTTTTCACGTTTTGGGACAAATGAGACACTGGACTTTTTCAGGTCAATAGGGGTTGAAACTTATAATCAGGACAACGGGCGAATTTTCCCCGTGTCAAATTCATCAAAAGATGTCAGAGAAAAATTCTTAAAATCTCTTAAATGCAAAGTCATCAGTGAAAATATTCGTTCTGTAAGTACTTTAAAATCAGGCTATGAATTGGTTTCTGATAAAAGCAAATATTTTTTCGATGTTGTTGTAATCGCTTTGGGTGGGCATGGCGGATATGAAGTTTTAAAAAATTTTGATATTAATATTATCTCTCCCGTTCCTGCACTTGTCGGTTTAGTGACGGAGAAAGATTTTTCAGAAATAGCCGGTGTGAGCTTGAAAAATGTTGAATGTAAAATAAATAATAAAATTTACTGTGATGATATAATATTTACTCACAAAGGGGTATCAGGACCGCTGATTTATACGGTTTCATCTTTAAAAGCGCGCGATAAAATGCCTTATAAAATAAATTTGAAAATTGTAAATGATTTTGATTTTCAGAAGCTGTTAAACAATAACCCGCATAAGGATATAAAGAATCTTCTTTCATCTATTGTACCAAAATCTTTTGCTCAGTACTTACTTGATGATTTGGGTATTAATTCTGATATAAAATGTTGTTATATAGACGGAAAAATAAGAGATATTATTTATAAATCTTTAGTTGATTTTGAAATTATTGTTAGCGGCAGAGTCCCGGATGGTGAAGTTGTTACCTGTGGCGGGGTGGATTTGAATGAGATTAATTCAAAAACTATGGAATCAAAAAAATATAACAATTTATATTTTTGCGGGGAAGTTCTTGATATTGACGGGTTTTGCGGGGGATATAATTTGCAAAATTGCTGGTCTACGGGTTATTTGGCTGCGGATTCAATAATAAATAATTTGTATTAAGGTAAAACTTTATTAATATTTCCGCAAAATAAATTTTTTCTATGCATTAATTTAAATGTGAACGTAAGTTGTGTGAATTTAAATTATTTAAACTTTGTACCGAATAGAATAATCAGGCAAAATCCTGTAAAATCAAAAGATTCGGAGCATGCAGGGCTGCGTTTGAAAAGCCCTCTTGTAACTGATACGGTTAGTTTTAGCGGTATATCGCATGGCGGGGATATTTTAAAACGTTTGTCTGCATATGGGGTCATTGATATGTATACGGGGCTTAAGCTGCTTGATTCAAAAACGCTCGAAAGTATGCAAAGGAGTGGTGTTTTCAGTAAGCCGATAGAAAAAATTGTAAAAATTGTTTCGAATTATGAAAATACAATGTTGCCTGCAGACAAGGAATTTCTAAAAATTTTATCAAAATTTTCTCATAAGCATCCGAATTATACTCTTTCTCAAACACTAAAAGAACTTTATCCTAAGCATAAAAAA
>CACXAK010000124.1 GCA_902765655.1 uncultured bacterium
TGAGAATTCCATTGCAGACAAATTTAAATTGTTCTATGAAAAAGAATTAAATGAAAAGCTTCAAAAAGAGCGTCTTGATGTAACGATGCCGGGTCAATTCATACCTAAAGGGCATACACATTTATTGACATCTACAACTGAAGAAATTTGTTCAATATTCAGAGGCCTTGGCTTCAGTGTAGTAGAAGATCAGTTTGCTCCTGAAGTTGAAACAGAATATTACAATTTTGATATGTTGAATGTCCCTAAAGATCACCCTGCTCGTGATGTTCAGGATACTTTCTTTACTAATATTGCACCAAATGTTGTTTTAAGAAGTCAAACTTCAGGCGCACAAATTCATGCAATGGAAGCAAAGAAACCGCCTATCAGAATTATTGCTCCGGGGCGTGTATACCGCAACGAGAATATAAATTCCCGTAAAAATAATTTCTTCCATCAAATTGAGGGTCTTTATGTTGATAAAGGTATTACTTTTGGAGATTTGAAGGGTGTTCTGAATGAATTTATCAGAATTTACTTTGGGGAAAGTCGTCCTACAAGATTCAGAAACAGCTTTTTCCCGTTTACCGAACCGTCAGCAGAAGTTGATGTTCAATGTATAATGTGTCAGGGTAAAGGTTGCAGAACCTGTTCAGGAACAGGTTGGCTTGAAATTCTCGGCGCAGGCATGGTGGATCCTAATGTATTGAGAGGGGTTGATATTGATCCTGACGTATACTCCGGATTTGCTTTTGGTGTAGGGGTAGAAAGACTTGCGATGCTCAAATACGCGGTAGAAGATATACGTTTATTCTTTAATAATGATGTAAGATTCTCTGCGCAGTTTAAATAAAAAGGATTTATAAATGTCAATTATAATAATGATTCTATTACTCAGTTTTTTGATTTTGGTACACGAAGCGGGTCATTTTATGGCTGCAAGAATGCTTGGAATCAAGGTCGATAAGTTTGGTTTTGGTTTGCCAATCGGTCCGACACTTTGGAGTAAAAAAATCGGTGATGTTGAAGTTTTAGTTCATGCTTGTTTATTAGGTGGCTATGTTGCATTCCCTGATGATGATAAGGACTCTGATTTGCCGCTTGACTCAAAAGACAGATTCGTGAATCGTCCTGTTTGGCAGCGTATGATTGTAATCAGCGCAGGTGTTATCGCTAATATTATAACTGCAATTCTACTTGTTATGTTTACCGCAACAGTCTGGGGAAAATTACCGTCAGGGAATTATCAGATATTTATAAACAATATTACGGCTGAAAAAACCGAATCTATCTGGGATAGCGGTTTAAAAAAGAATGATAAAATTATAAGAATTAATGGCTCAGATATTCGTTCAACTTATGCAATTTCTCTATATTCTAAAAACAGTGCAAGATATGACGGAAAAATAAACAAAGATTTTGCATCAGATATGCTTAATAAGTTAAAAAAACTTAATCCGTCAGTGTCTGCTGATAAAATTATTGCAAATGAAGTAAAAATCAATCTGCCAAATACTGAAACAATCGAACCGCAATTACAAATTGGGGATGAAGAATTAAAAGGATATGCCCCTTATAAAAATAATGAAATTCAGCTGTCTGAAGAACAAATAAAGCTTCGTGACAAAATTCAGCAAAAAGAATTTTATATTTCAGACGGTTCTTATACATTAAAAGACATTGCTTATGCTCTGTCTGACGGATTAAAGCCGGTCAATATAACAGTTCTGAGAAAAGGAAAAGAAATAAATTTAAAACCTGTATATCCGAATAAAGATGGAATTATGGGTATTTCAATGGCTGCAAAACAGGATCTTGTAGAAACTAAAAATCCTGTTATATGCTTGTTTACGGCTTATGGCAGTTATTCAGCGGAAAAATTCCTGTTAAAGATCTGCATGGTATTGTTGTTATCGCAAAAATTGGCGGTGATGTAATTCAAAACAGCGGAATATTTTCAGGTTTGTTGTTAACTGCTATGATATCAATGGATTTGGCGCTTGTAAACTTTTTGCCTATTCCTGCGTTAGACGGCGGACATTTTATGTTTTTACTTATTGAAAAACTCAGAGGGCGTCCGCTTAATCAGGAAAATATTGATAAAATAAGTAATATATTCTTCCTTTTACTTATAATATTGATGATTTTGATTATATTTAATGATGTTTATGCATTGCTGAAACATCAATTATAACTATTCTCTGAGTCCGGGATCAGAATAAGAGCCGGTTATGAGCTTGTTAAATCCGTATTGAAGTTTTGGAAGTGCGATGGCTAACAATGCGCTGCTTATCAGAACATTCGATAATATATTGAATCCTTTTACAAATTTTGCTTTTTTTACAAATTTTGTTATGTCAGAAGATTTTTGTGCCGATTTTACAAAGCTTTCAAATTCGTTTCTGAAATTTCCTAAATCTTTTATATCAACGTATTTTCGCGGATCTCTTATTCCGTTTTTGAGATAAACTACTTTACCCTGCTTACTTGCCATTTGTGAAAATAAACTTTGCGGTTTTGAATCTATAAATTCAAACAAATCCTTTGCTTCTGAAGTTTTTGGAAGTTCTATATTATTTTCTTTTATTGCCTGAATAAGATTTTTGTCCCCCATAATAAGCGGGTCAAGATTAACATTTAGCCCGAAGGTTTTATTTGCACATTTGTCAAGAAATTTGGCAATATATATTGGAGTAACAAAATTCAGTATCATTGAACCAATCATTCTGAAGGCATTAACGTACGCTTCATCTCGGTTTCTTGATGTCGATACTCTGCCTACTGTCAATCCGCCGTCTGTAATTGCCATTTTATCTACTGTTTTTAAGTTCGCAATTGCAGAAACCCAATTCCCGGTAAAGCTGACATTCTTACCTGATGTAAAAGCCGTCATAGATGGTTGAGATACCGAAGATTCAGCATTATTTTTTCTGTTATCTTTAATTTTTTTTGTAAGTGCAAAATTAAGTTTAGGTAATGCAAAACCCATAATTGCAATTGGAATTAATGTCGCTGCTGCGAATTTACCTGCGGTTAGTTTTTCAATCAGCTTGCGATTATTTTTTAATTTTTCAAGGTCTTTAATTTCTTCAGATGCCAGGTTTTTAAATTTATCAATGTTATAATTTATTCCCTGATATTTTTCTTCTTTAAATAATTTTATGTCAGTATTTGGATTAAAACCTTTGCTTTTTATGAATTTATCGTAAATCTTTTCAACAAGCGGAATCCCACCTAACCAAACGGCTGATGTAGCATATTCATCTATAAATTTTTCTCTTGTAGCATCATTGGCTTTGGTTTTTGATTCTTTTAAATTTTCTTTGCGTGTAATATAGATTTTTGACGGAACTTCAATTCCGCAATCTCTTAATATTAATGGGTAAACGCTTCTGTTATTTCCAATTGCCGATATTATATTTGTTATCATGTTTTTATACCTCAATTCTATTTTGTATTTGCATAAAATTTTGCAAAAAATAACCTCTTTTGGCTTGTTAATCCCGAAGAGGTTGTTTATAGAATTGATTATATTTTACAAGCACATCTCAACTCTCAGCCTCTACGGGTTGATATGATGAGTATGATGATGTTTTTGTAAAATTATATTTTTCATGTTTAATTAATTCCTTTATTTAATTATATGCATAAACTGTTTAAAATGTAAAGTCTATGCTCTTTTATCAGCTTTGTATGCATTAATTTTATTTGCGATGAAATCAATTGCATAACCTGCTGCAACGATTCCTGCAATTGCTGCTGCAATTCCTGCAGATTTCTTTACTGCCGGTTTTTTAGCAAATTCTGCAACTGCATCTGCAGCTTTTTTTATGTTTTCTTTGTTGATTTTCTTGGCATTTGTTTTTACAAAATCAATTGTTTTAGATGCCGCTTTTTTGATATTTTGCAAATTGATTTTTTTAGCGTTTGTTTTTATATATCTAAATCCATCAATGCCTGCATTTTTTGCATTTTCAAACATAGTTCCAATTTTATCCGGAATATTTTTCAACATTGATTTAAATGATTTTGGAGTTTTAATTGCTTTAAAATCCGGCTTTTTAATTTTAGGAATATTTAATTCAATTGTTTTTGCTTTATTAAATACTTTTTTAGCCCCTTTAAATGCGGCTTCACTTCCGTATAATACTGCTCCGCCGGCAATAGATGCTCCGGCTGCAAACTTCCCTATATTGGACTCGGTATATTGATTGCCTTTATCTGTGTAAGCCTGTTGTTTAATCGGTTGTATTGATGGAATCATATTTGTAACCTTTCTTTTGTTTGTAATGTTTGATATAAAATTTGTAAAAATATTTTTTGCTACTTTAATTAAAGTTTATAAAGTTTTTTTAAGCAAATCTATTTTATTTTCATCAGATGTTACAAACAAAATAGTTTTTTCTTTGGAAGTTTCACCTTTTACAATTTGAATTGATGTTTTGGGGATTTTAAATGTTTTTGATAAATATTCAATGAGGCACTTATTTGCTTTACCGTCAATTGGCTGAGCTGTAATTTTAATTTTTACTTCATTCTCGGTTTTTATTATTTCATTTTTTTTTGCATTCGGCGATATTTTGATAGTTGTCAGTATTCCGTTTGAAGTTTCTTTAATCATATAATTTAAATAAAACATAATAGTTTAATTGTCAATAAAAAGACATCCCTTTTAGGGATGTCTTTTTGTGTATGTATTTTGTTATTTTTATCTGAGTTCTTCTCTTTTGAATTCCATAAGATTAAACCATAAATCAATTTCATAATCTAATTGGTCTTTGCCTTTTTCCATAGTGACAAATGATGGTTTCCAGATTGAATTATATAATTTGTATCTGAAAAATTCTGCTGTCTCCTTAGGAATTTGCCCTTTTTTGTACAGAATTAGTAATGAAACAGGTTTTTTGAAGAATTTTTCCTGGTTGCTGAGTACAAATTTTTGCATAACAGGGCATGGTTTGTTTTCCAAAATAGGAGTACCCATGATAACTAATTTATATTTTCTGATGTCTATAATATCATTTGCTAATACAACTTTTGATATGTTTGTGTTTTCCTGCTTAATTCTTTCCGTAAACTGTGCCTTGTCTGCAGGATATTTTGCGGCAGGTTTAATTTCAATCTTATCGGCTTTGAGTTTATCCCCAATAATGTTAACTATGTCTGCAACTTTGTCATCATATGAACAGTAGAAAATACCTATATTCTTTTTTGATAGGGCTTCTATACCGGGTTTGTATGTTTTATTCATGAAAATTAAGTATCCTATTATTACTAATAATAGAAATCCCACAACTCCGGAAATGATAATTGATAATTTTTTTTTGTCCATTTATTTCTCCTTTATTTAATAAAATTAGTATGTATCTTTTTTGTTTTTTCAGGAACGAATCCTGCTTTTTTGCCTTCTTCAATGCATTTTAGTATCCATACCATGTTTGCACCCAAAACTTGCATAATTTGGATTCCTTCTTCATCCTGCATAACTTCATCCGGAGAATTTAATCTCCCATGAACCATATTCCAATAATTCGAAGGTACAACCGGCATGTTATTTATTGTAAAATGTTTAATAATCGGGTCAAGAGCTGCTGTTGTTCCTGCTCTTCTTGCGCTCACTACGGCTGCTGCCGGCTTATATGCAAGTTTTGCCCCTCCTGCATAAAATAATCTGTCCATAAATGACAGTAATCTTCCTGACGGATGGGCATAATAAACAGGTGATGCGAAAATAAAACCATCTGCCTGTTCACATTTATCTATGCATGTATTAACTATGTCTTTATCAAAAACGCATTTTCCGTTACCTGCATTTCTGCAATATTGACAACCGGTGCAATCAGCAATCGGCTTGTTGCCGATATTAATTATTTCGGTTTCTATATCATTTTTTTTAAGCACTTTTTCTATTTCTGATAGTGCGG
>CACXAK010000125.1 GCA_902765655.1 uncultured bacterium
GGTTCAAGAATCTTCATTTCCTCTTCATTTTTTAAAATTATATCATATTGTTCTCTTAACTCCTCATTTGATTTATTTAAAAGATTAGTTCATATGCACCCGCAATTTTTTGACGAAAACTCATCAGGTATAATAATTTCCCGTTATATGGGTGATCCCGGTGCCGCATCAGCAGGTATTGTAGATAATATAAAAACAATCACTACAAGTTTATTTGGGGCATTAGGTTTAATTGCTGTAATGCTTTATAGCTCATGGAAACTTGCTATAATTGGTGTTCTTGTTTTATGTATTGCTTTTTTACCTGTTGCCTTGATAAGAAAAAGAATCAAAGCTGCCTCAAACAAAAGTATGGTTATTGGCGGTAATATTACAACAAATATAAATGAAACCTATAACGGTAATAAAGTAATGGCAGCATATGGTTTACAAGATAAAATGTATGATTATTTTGAAAAACAAACTTGGGATGGATACAATGTCGGGATGTCATTATACAAACGTTCCGGCTGGATGTCCCCAATGATGTACTTAATCGCATCTTTTGGGATCGCAATAGTGCTTGGTTTTGGTACATATTTGATCAACTCCGGTCAAATGACAGCCGGTAGTTTTGCATCTTTCGTAACGTCATTATTGCTTTTATATAAACCTGTAAAAACATTGGGCAATACATTAACCGGTATTCAGGGAATATTTGTTGCTATGGGCAGGGTATTTGAGTTATTTGATTTGAAACCAGAGATAGTTGATTCTCCGAATGCAAGGGAATTGCAAGGTTTAAATAGTTCAATTAAATTCGAAAATGTTAACTTTGAATATATTCCAAACCAACCAGTATTGAAAAACTTAAATCTGACGGTCGCAAAAAATGAAACCCTTGCTATTGTTGGTAATTCCGGGGGCGGTAAATCGACTTTAGTTAATTTAATTCCCCGCTTTTATGATATTAAATCGGGTGCAATAAAAATTGATGATGTAGATATTAGAGAATACACAATTGATTCTTTAAGGCAAAATATTTCAATGGTATTCCAGGACAATTTCTTATATTCAGGAACTATTAGAGAAAATATCATGATGGGGAATTTTAATGCCAATGAAGAACAATTACAACAGGCAATATATTCTGCGCACTTGCAGGATATGATAAATGAGCTTCCTGAGGGGTTAGAAACTATGCTTGGGGAACGTGGCTTGACATTGTCAGGCGGTCAAAGACAAAGGGTTGCTATTGCAAGAGCAATGTTAAGAAATGCACCTATTGTAATCTTAGATGAGGCAACTTCAGCTCTTGATAACGAATCCGAAGCAATTGTTCAAAAGGCGATGGATAACTTAATGAAAGACAGAACAGTATTCATTATTGCTCACAGATTATCCACTATTAAGAATGCTGACAGAATTGCTGTTATCAATGAAGGTGAACTTGTTGAGTTAGGTACTCATGAAGAGTTAATGAATATTGAAGACGGTCAATACAAAGCCCTATATGAAATGCAGTTTAAAAAACAGGAAGAAAAATCATTAGCGGTAAACTAACAAACACGGATGTTAATGCTATTTTTATGTATTTTTTGTATTGATGTTTTAAAATGTTATTAATATTTTTTGTGTTATTTGTAATAAAGTGCTTATTCATCTTTAGCAGTTTTCATTGTATTAATAACCAAACCTGTCAGAGCAAACAACGCAATTACGTTCGGTATTACCATTAAGTTATTAAACATATCGGTTAATTCCCATACGAAGTCGCTGGATACAATTGTTCCAAGCATTATAAAAAATAAAGAAATCAGGGTATAAATTAAAACTGCGAGTTTCGGATGTTTTTTCCCAAACAAATAAACGGTATTTATTTTCCCGAATAAATTCCAACTTGTTATTGTTGAAAAAGCAAAAAACATTAAACAAAGCGCAACAAAAATTTCACCAAATTTTGTTCCAAAAACTGTACCAAAAGCAGTTTGGACCAAATTAGTTTTATTTAAAACATTTGTAATATCTCCCAAATAACCGTTTGCCAATGGCCCGTCAGGAGTATAAAGGGTTGAGATAACAACCAGAGCATTAAGGGTTAAAATTACGAAGGTATCAACAAAAACTCCGCACATAGCAACTGTTCCTTGATGATGAGGGTGTTTAACATGAGCAAGAGCATGAGCATGTGGTGTAGAACCCATCCCGGCTTCATTTGAAAATAATCCTCGTTTAGCACCTTGGCTTATTGTTGCTGTTATAGCATACCAAAAACTCCCCCCTATTATTGCCTGCGGATGAAAAGCATATTTAAATATCATTGCGCATGTTTGCGGGAGATATTGTATTCGAGCAATCAAAATCCCTATTGCGCCGATTAAAAACATAACAGCCATAATTGGTACTATTTTTTCCGTGACAGAGGCCAACCTTTTTATCCCGCCTATAAAAATAAATGCACAGATTATAACTAAAATAATCCCTATGCTCCAGCTGGGAACACTGAAAGCTTGTCCTAAACTGTAACCAATGGAATTTGATTGAACCATACAGCCCATACAGCCAAGAGCCAAAATTATTGCAACCGCAAAGAAGCCTGCTAAAAATTTACCGAACTTATTTTTAAATGCGGTTGTAATATAGTAAACGGGACCGCCTTTAATATCCCCATTTTCTTCTACAATTCTTGTTTTTATGGCAAGTGTTGTCTCAGCATAGATTGTTGCCATCCCGAAGAATGCAATTATCCACATCCAAAATATTGCCCCCGGACCTCCGATAAGTATTGCTCCTGAAGCTCCGACAATATTCCCTGTACCGACTTGTGCCGCTATTGCAGTAGATAATGCCTGAAAAGAACTCATTCCGTTTTCGTGTGTTTTCCCAAAATGAATTAATCCGCCAAATGTATTTTTTATACATTCTCCAAAACATCTCACCTGAACAAATTTCGTCTTTATCGTGTACCAGACACCGACGCCTAAAAGCAAAAATACCAAAATGTAATTCGACAAATATTCGTTAAATTTGACTACATAGGGATATAATACATTCTCCAGCTCTGCAAACATAAAATCGCTTTCGTATAATTCTGTTAAATTTTATGCAAATTATCTAGTAATTTTGCTCGTTTATTTCAAAATAACTTTGCGGATGCGCGCATACCGGACAAATATCTGGGGCTTTTGTTCCTACAACTATGTGTCCGCAATTTCTGCATTCCCAAACTTTTACTTCACTTTTCTCAAATACTTGTTTTGTTTCAACATTTTTTAGCAATGATCTGTATCTTTCTTCGTGGTGTTTTTCAATTGCTGCAACACCTCTGAATTTTTTTGCAAGTTCAGGAAAACCTTCTTCTTCTGCAGTTTTTGCAAAACTTTCATACATATCAGTCCACTCATAGTTTTCGCCATCAGCTGCCGCACGGAGATTTTCTGTAGTACTACCAATACCATTTAGCTCTTTGAACCACAATTTTGCATGTTCTTTTTCATTTTCAGCTGTTTTCAGAAAGAGTGCCGCAATTTGTTCATAGCCGTCCTTTTTTGCCTTTGATGCAAAATATGTATATTTATTCCTTGCTTCGGATTCTCCAGCAAATGCAGCTTTCAGATTTTTTTCTGTCTGGGTTCCTGCATATGGATTTAATTTATTCTCATTAGCAGCTACAAAAACATTAGACTGTTTACATCTAGGACACTGATCCAGCGGAGCGTCACTTTCGTGAACGTACCCGCAAATCTTACATACAAATTTCATATCTTTTTCTCCAAATTATAAATTGCGATTATATTGTATCATAAATAATAATAAATTTGTCTTGATTATGTATTGACATAATCAAGATTGCATGTTAGTTTCTTAATATGAAATGTTGTCAAAAATCTAATTGGGGCGGTAAGCGTGTACAGGCGGGAAGAAAGAAATCGTGTCTTAAAAAAGTACCGTTCAACAGAAGAATTAACGAAAACATTTTAAATATTTTGCGAGATTACGCAAAAAGGCATAATCTCACAGACACTAAAGCATTAGAAAGTGCTATTTTACTACAAAGCAACATAGAAAAATTAAAAGGAGATATGGTTATGAAAATTTGTATTCCGACTTCAGAGGGTAAATTATGCGGACATTTCGGGCATTGTGATTCATTTACATTTGCAGAAATTGACCCTGATACAAAAGAAATTTTAAGTATTGAAGAAAGAATACCGGAAGAAGGAAT
>CACXAK010000126.1 GCA_902765655.1 uncultured bacterium
AAATTAGAAATAAAACAGGAGAAATGTATTGTTATTCTCGTTTACATTCTTATGGTCTGAAGATTCCTTAGATAACTTATCAGCTTTTTGTATTTTATCCCAGACAGAACTTTCAACTTCCAAAGTAGCAATATCTTCAGAATCATCAAATACCACATTTATTATGCTTTTAATAAATCCTTTTTCTGGATATCTCTTTTCCAGCTCATTTATTTTCTTTTGATTTTTAACAAATAGCTTTACTCCATTTCCACGATATTTGTTATCAACATGGGAAAGAATATATTTAATACGTTTATTCTCATTTTTAAGAGTTTTCAAATCCTCTCTTGAATAACTTTCCTTGACTCCTAGTTTTTCCAGTAATTCTTCATATTCAAGGATTTCTTTAAATTTGATATCTGATTTATTTTGATAATGGTCAAAATGCAATAACAAGTAATAATCTTTAAGAACTTTCTTTTTGAAATGTGTAATTTCCTTTTTGATGCAATCGGGATTTCTTTCACATTCCTCTTTTCTTTTTCTTTGCTGTTCTTCGAATTCTCTCATTCGTTTTTCACGCACTATTCTTTCATTTTCACGTTTTTTTCTTTTTTCTCGTTTTTTTCTTTCTTCTTCTTCACGTTTAAATTTTTCTTTAGCTTTTTCTCTGAGTTTATTTCGCTCTTCAATACTCAAACTTAAAATTCGCTCACATTCATGCACACGATTTTTAGCTTTAACATTATTAGTGTCGTGTTTTAAAACCATTTTGTAAAATTTGCGTGCATTAGAATATGCTCCTTGATTATAATACCGATTAGCAATTTCCATTTTTTCGCTAACAAAATCATCAGTAAACTGTTTAGACGATTCTTTATATCTTCCCTCAATATGAGATTTTCCTAAGGCATTAAAAGTATTGCTAATGGAATTATTTAATCTTGAAAATTCTAGTTGTGACTTCTTACCACTGTTTTCTAATAAAGTTAATGCTTTTTTATAACAAGTAATGGCATCATCATATCTTCCTAAATGATATAATAAATCAGCTTTACCTTCAAATACATCATAATTATTAAAAAACTCATCACATATTTCATTCCAATAGCTTAATGCACAATTATAATCACCCATCGCTTCATATTCTCTTGCAATGAAAACCATGAGAACTTTACTCTTAAAACCATAAAGTCTTTCATCAAAATAATCACAGTTTAAGAATCTAATGCCATTCCGCTGAATTGTTTTAACTTCGGTTGCAAGCATTAAATCATCAAGATTGTTTATATCAATATTCTGTCGTTTTCTTTCGGATAAAACTTCTGCAATTGTTTTATCCGGTGCATTCGGACAAGGTTGAGAATTCTTGAAACTCAGCCACATATTAATCATTTTTATTGTTTCTTCAATAGTTGGAATAAATTCATTATGTAGATTTTTATGAAACTTCTCATTTCTCATCATATAAGCAGGTTTATTCTGAATACTGCTTCCGATATAACTCGGCAAAAGTTTTTCAAAACCTTCCTGAAATTCTTTAAAGAATCTTTCAATAACTTTTGCTCTGGCGTTATATGGTCTTGCAAATACTGTTTCTATACCCAGTTTTGAATACAATCCCTGAAATCCTAATTCAGTGAATCCTTTATCATCGGTAAAATATTTTGCTCTGAATGCTCTGCCGTTATCCTGATAAACAATTTTTGGTATCATATCAAGATTGATTATTGAGTTACGCAAAGCCGATGCTATACACTGAGTATTTTCTTCAAGCATAATTTCATAACCGACTAGTGCTGTCGATTTCCAATCCAAAAATCCGACTAATGTTGCTCTGCATGGTTTACCTGTAAACGAGTTTATTACCTGAAACGCAAGTTTATGTCCATCTGCGACAAGAATATCCCCGACTTCAAGTAAACTTGCATCACGTTTTATATACGGTTCGACTTTATCAGATAATGCTTTCTCACCGTCACGTGCTAAAATCCATTTGTCATAATTATTATCTTTAAACCATTTTGCATATCTTCTAAATGTAATATCAGCCGGAATAAAACTTTGTCCCTGTTCTTTTAATTTGTATTTTGTAAGTGCTATTGCTTTTCCGATTGATAATCTATTCGGATGCAGAAGCAACCCCATAAATATTTTAATTTCTCCATCATTTAAAACAGTTCTGTAATCATTAACGCTGCTGTATTTATACTGCGGCAAAAGCTTTGTGTAATCTTCCGTTCCGTTTAGCATTGCAAGCCAGCGGTGTAAACTGCCGCGGGAAATTTTGCCTAAAATCTCAAAAAGATGTGAGTTTGAAGTATTATGCAATTTCACAAAATCGTAATCGGCTTGAAGTTTGTTTTGAGATTGTTTTCTAAACTCAAGCCACTGATGAACGACATCAAGTCTTGCGAGTGCTATTTGTTTACATTTTTCGGGTGTGAAGTTTGTCATAAAAAGTTACCTCACACACATTCATCACTCACCTTTCGGAATAAATCAAGTCCCAAATCTCAATCTCAGAGACATTTCGACACATATCAGAATGTGAGATAATTTATTTTTGCACTTTATTGCATAAATTTGCACAGGGTAATTATTCAAATATATTAGGACTTTATGGCATGAAAACACTAAAAACTACAAATATCTGTGCAAAATAGTGCAAAAATTGTGACAAAAGTGCAAGAATAGTCCGGCAAATCTCTATACTATAAATCTGCCTTAAACTCCCAATAACATGGCATCATAGCCAATATAAACGCATCCAAACTGTCCTGAAAACCTATAACTGTCATAAAAACCTATAATTAATATTACAAAGGACAGGTTGAAAACCTGTCCTTTGTAATCTGGGCCGCAGTGGACTCGAACCACCGACCTCACCCTTATCAGGGGTGCGCTCTAACCACCTGAGCTAGCAGCCCGCATATCGTGTGATCAAATGCTGTTTACATTCAACCATAAATTCATTCAATTTTCAATCTGAGCATTTGAGACCCTTACCAGGCCTCTCAGAAAATGATACTTAATCATTTTCTTCGGCAGAGTGCTCTAACCACCTGAGCTAGCAGCCCGCATATTTTCGGCAAGTACTAGATTATCATGAACATTTTTCAAAATCAAGCATTATTTTATTTGTTAAAAAAACGGCTGACATATCAAACGCCAACCGCTTCTTTATTATCAATTTTTATAATGTGTTTGATTTTCTTTCAAAATTCTTACGAATAGATTTTTTTGCTTTATCAAGATTTTTAATTTTCTTTTCAGCTTGTCTGATTTGCTTTCTCATTGCAGCTCTCTCTGCCTTTGTTGTTTGATATTTTGAATCAATTTCAGCAAATTTTGACTGATAATTCATCAAGTTATTTCTTACTTCCATCTGCGCATTATCAATTTGTGTAATTGCACTCTGCATTTTGTTACCGCCTGTCACTTGCGCAGGATCCAATAAATCAGTACTCTTTGCCTGAACTCCGGATACAGTTCTTGATGTTGTTGTTGCAGGTGCTTTTACTGCATTACTCTCATCAAAATTTAATGGTGTGAAAGATGCTTCTGCCATTGCAATTCCAACACTCATTACTGACAAACATAAAAATGATGCAAATATTTTTGATAGCTTCATAGTTGTTCTCCTCCAAATTAGTATATTGACATTTTATACCATATTTTGGATTTGAA
Source organism: uncultured bacterium (assembly GCA_902765655.1). Taxonomy (GTDB): domain Bacteria; phylum Cyanobacteriota; class Vampirovibrionia; order Gastranaerophilales; family Gastranaerophilaceae; genus Zag111. The sequence goes on from CACXAK010000126.1 coordinate 3,673, forward strand.
AAAAAAATTTACATAATTTAACAAGTAAATACTTACTGCATTTTACTCTCTGTTAACTTGTAATAATCATAAATTCTCAGGCAATCTCTAAATGAAAATTCATATTCGCCTTTATGAAACAACTTATTAAACCATACTGAAATGAAATTTTTCTCGGAAATAATTTCACGTGCATAATCAATTAACACTGTAAATGATTCCTGAGGATATTTTGTTTCTTCGCTGTCCCAACATGCTTTTAATTCCGCACTCCCGTCGGGATTAAAATCGTACCAGGCTATTGCATCATAAGTGTTTTCATAATCGGTAATCATCTTTAATATGCCATCTTTTGTCAGACGGCAAAATATAACAAATTTTGGAGTTCCGTTATGTTTTGAATAATTCATCCATAATTTCGGTTTTAAAATTTCAAGAATTTCCTTGAATGTTGAATTGTCAAGAATTTTCTTCATTTTGTTGTATTCCTTTTCACCCAAAATTATTTTTGAACAATATAAA
>CACXAK010000127.1 GCA_902765655.1 uncultured bacterium
AATTATGTCAAGCATATTGACAAATTGGCTGAACAACAATATTCTGTGTCCTTCCGATATGATTTCTTCAAGCATATATTTAAGTTTTTCAAATTTGCCGGAGGAGATAATATTTTTGACGTTATCTTTGTCATACAATCTCGGGTGACAGCAGATTTGACGCATACGTAAAAGTGCTGAGAAGATTGACATTCTGCTCTTTTCAAGACCGTTTTGTTCAATTGATTTGAATAATTCTTCTTTGGTCGAATCTAGAACCTGTAAATAGAAATCTCTTTGTTCATCTGTCATTTCGCAGTATGCAACGTTTTCAACCTTATCCGGCAAATCTTTTGCAACATCTCGTTTCATACGACGTAATATGAACGGATAAATTTGTAATTTCAGACGCTTTTCAACGATTTTGTCATGTCGTTCCATAATAGGATTAACGTAGTGCGAATTGAAATCAGCCATTGAGAATAAAAATCCCGGCATCAGGAAATCAAATACTGACCATAATTCTTCAAGTTTATTTTCAATAGGAGTACCTGAAAGTGCCAGCTTGTGCATTGACTGAAGTTTTTTTACAGCCTGAGCGGTTTGTGAAGTTGCATTTTTGATATTTTGAGATTCATCAAGAATAATATATCTGAAATTGATATCTTTTAATTTTTCAATATCACGTCTGACAAGTGCATAACTTGTAATTATGACATCGTATTCTGGAATTTTTTGAAAGAATTGTTTTCTTTCGCCGCCCTGAAGTTTTAAACATGAAAGAGTCGGCGCAAATTTCTGGATTTCATTTTCCCAGTTGAATACAACAGTTGTCGGGGCAATAACAAGTGTCGGCATAGGGCCGTCAACTTCTTTTGCTTTCTGTATGGCTGTCAATGCCTGTAATGTTTTCCCTAAACCCATATCATCCGCTAAAATTCCGTTCAGCCCGTATTTATACATAAACCATAACCATCCGAAACCTTTGAGCTGGTATTCGCGGAAATCAGCGCTTATTCCTTCAGGTAATTTCAAATCTTCCGATGTTGAGAATGTTGACATCTGATCCCAGAATTCTTTGAATTTATCACTTAATATAAGTTCTATTCCAAGGTTTTTAAGCTCGTTAATTAAGCCGGCACGGAAAGTTTTTACAGTAAATGTATTATCTTCGTTTCTGTAAACATCAAATGAATTGAAGGTTCTCATCATTGCATAAATGCTCTGAACCGGATATTCTACAAAACCGTTGCTTCTGATACGGGAATATTTTTCATCTTTTTGAGCAGTGTCATAAATTTCATCAAAGTCAATGATTTCTTCTCCGACCTTACCAAATATTTTTACATCGAAGCTGTCAGGTTGTTCTGCTGAAAAATCAATTTCCGCACAAAGTTTGAATGGATTTTCCATAATTTTGAAGAATGACATATCGTCTTTTTCTTCAAATTTCCAACCATCACCCGCCTGTTTTAAATAATAATTGTAAAAATCTATTGCGGTTTCTTTTTCCAATGCCAAATTATTGGTTTGCATAGGAATAAATTTACATGCCAAAAGCATTGCGTATGCTTCATTTTCATGTTTTAAATTCCTTTTAACCCAATAAATTACATCGGAATCCGGCTTTTTTACTGTAATATACGGTGCTTTGTCCTGTGCGGTTTTTGAATACGGGACTCTAACTCCGTCATATTCAAAGTTTAATTCGGCTTTCAAACTCTGGTCATAATCTATTCCCATTGTTACAACGTTTATTGGCGGGCGTTCTTCAAGCATGAGTTTTGAAATTTGTTCATCAACGACAACATCCATGACTTCGCGGAGTTTAGGCAAATCCTCATATATAAATTTCCCGCATTCTGCATCTTTCAAATCTGTAAATGATGCTTTTGTTATGCTTTGGGGTAAAGACTGAATTGCAACATTTGTCGGGAACATTACGTTTTTGTATCTGCCCCATTTCAGGTGTCTCGAAAAATATCTGACTTCTTCGAATGGATAAACATCATCCCTGTCAGGTCTTTGCCACTCTAATGACAGTAAAAGCGTTCCGGGAGTTTGTGATGCATTTACATATAGAACAAGTTTCCATTCTTCATCTGTGAATTTTAGTCTTTCTTTTGTGCGTTCATCAAGCACTTCATCTGCCTTTGCAAGCAATGGGAATATTGATCCGAATTTTGCAATAGGAACGTCGTACCAGCCGGCTTTTTTATCCTGTCTTGAAATTTGTAAGAGTTCTTTGAATATTAAAAATTCTACTTTCTGAGAATCGTTTAATTCAAATTTTTTATCATTTTTTTGAGCTTCCAAAATCGCTCTGAATAACGGTTCAATTTGTCTTATAATTTTTCCTGTTTCTCTTGAACGTACCAAAACAGAGAAGAAATTGGCTTTTCTTTTCGAATTAAAGTGAAAAATATAACTGCCTTGCGGTTTTTCTGTTAATTCAGTATTTTCATCGGGAAAATCAAATTCCATTCCGAATTTTGTGGATAGCCAATCTTCATAAGCATGAGCATCAATAGCTTTCAGAGCAACAGCAACGGCATGCTTGCACCATTCTTCTTTTAACGGGCAATTACAGCGGGCTTCAACCTTATTTTTTTTGAAAATCAGGTCAGTATTGTAGTGATCCTGAAAATTACCTTTTACTTTACCCATATAAAAGTTTTTTTCGGGATAATTATCAAATACCATATCTTTTGTATGGTATTCGTAACCTCTGCGCCAGCTTCCGGCACTTGCATGTTCCTTAATATACTTGTAATTAAATTCCGTTGTACTCATCTATGGAGTATTTCTCTTTCTTTGCCAAGGGCTGTAAATAACTATATAGACGAATAAAAATCTATAACCTCTTCACCCTTCAAGTTGATTATACACGTAAATATTTCAAAATGCAATAGTTTGTTAAAAAAAGGTCACCTGTGAAGGTGACCGAGTTAAGAATATTAGCTAATTTTTATATTTTTGAAATTATCGCATTACGCGGAGTAATCGTGGATTGTCCAATCGGTTCTCCGTCCATTTTGGCGAAAAATGCTCTGATTTTGCCAACTTTTTTAGGCTGCTGAGCTGTCACCTTGTTATTTTTAACAGTTTTTATAACAGCCACATCATTTGTACGTTTTGTTGTTTTTTCAGTCAAAACCTTTGCATTACGCGGGGTTTGTTCTTTCTGAACCTTTTCAACAGGTTTATGAGATTTTCCGATAGCCCATCTGAAGCCTGCGGTCAGTGATATACCGTTTCTTCCGCCGTTTTGAATCATAGCCTGACCATATGCAACAAAGTGTTCTTTCACGGTTTTCTGTAAACCGACACCATATTGAATATACGGTTTTACGCTCATTTGAGGCAATGTTACGCTGTTTGCTTTAACATGAGAGCTGTTTAATACGTTCCATACCATATTGACGCCGATATATGGCTGCCAGCCGTGTTTTAGATTCCCGATGAATTTCAATCCCGGAGAAATCTGGAATGTATGAGCCGGATCAGAGTCAATTCTTACCCCTGCAGCATTTGTATAATCTAAGGTTTTAACAAATGTGTAAGCAAGGAATAAACTCGGCTGAACAATAAATTTACCATTAATAAATTCGATGTTGTAACCTGTTTTGTTTCCAATTCCGGCAAGTAATGATGTTGTTGTTTCGTGCCCGTACATTGTGTTGTTTTCACCGACTGATGCTCCGGCAGAAAGTGTTGTAGCGTTGAAGAAGTTTCCTTTGTACATTGTCAAAGTACCGCCAAGGATACCGCCGTTTTGGTTTGTGGTTACGCCGTTATAATTTAAGTTTGCGCCGTTGTAGCCGACAAAGCCTGTCCATGCTCTAGCCCAACCTTTTTTCAATTCTTTAAGGTCGGTATCATATCCTGCCAATGCGCCGTAAGTAATTACGTTTACTTTTGGTCCGTTTTTGAATGGTACGTTTTCAAAGCTTGCATACGGCTTGAACCATGCAGAAGAAGTATCCTGCATTTGATACAGAGGATTTGCGCCTTCATTGAGTTCGTTTTCCGATAAAGCATATTTATTTCTGTTGCGTATTGCTACTCTTTCTGCGTTAGGTAACAGCATAAATGTATCAGAATTACTGAATGAATAGTTAAATGTCTGTTCTAAAGACACCTGAGCGACTGCCTGAGTTGCAACAGGAGCGGCAACAACTGCAAGCGACAGAGTATTTGTAAATCGGGGTCATTGCGATATCGCCTGCGTTGTATTCAATTGCACTTGCAAGAGCTGCTTTTACATCTCCATCTTCCATAGTTCCGATAGGTGAAATAGCAAATTTTTCATCAGTAACCGGAGTTAAGACATTGACATTTGTAATGCTTATACTGCTGTCATTAGGGTTATCAAATGATGTAGCAGTAATTGTATCGATTTGTTTTGATGCAAAATTACCGTCAATTTTGAGAGCCATATCACCGTTTAGAGTAAAGTTGCCTAAATCAGTATTTGTTGCAACACCGTTTTGTAGGTTCAGTGTACTTCCGTCTTCAACAGTAAAGGAGTTGGCTCCTGATAACATTCCTGTTGTACCCATGGTTAATTCTGCACCGTTTAAGACGACATCGTTGCCTGTGATAGCGCTGTTTAAAGTAAAGTCATTGTTAATGTTTGTGGTACCTGAACCTGTAACTGCAGAACCAAGCTGAGCTCCTTCGTTGAGGTTCAATACCCCTGCGTTATTTACAAGTCCTGTGAGTTGAGAATTTTCGAGGTTTACTTCACCTGAGTTTATAACGGTTCCTGTGATAGAGGAATCATCTTTAAGGTTCATTTCACCTGCGTTGTTAACGTTTCCGTCGATTTGTGAATTAGACAGGTTAACAACTGCATCGGTTGAAGTTGAATCAACAACCCCTGTAACTGCGCTTGCGCCCGTCACAACAACGTCATTTAAGTTTAGTGTAGTTGCTTTGTCTAACTCAAACCCTTTGTGACCGTCAAGGTCGATTGTGCCCTGAGATTCGCCGCCTGTTGGCATACCGTTGATGTTGATAGTGCCTGCGCCGGCTTTGCCTAAATCATCTGTTGCTGTGTATGTTTCACCGTCAACTGTTGCATTAAAGTTGCGTGTAGCAAGGTCTGATTGGTTGACAAGTTTTAGGGTATCACCTTGAGATGTTATATCTGATTTGTTTTGCTTAGTTCCTGTTACAGTAAATGTAACACTGTCGTTTGTTGTACCGACATTTTCGCTATTTGATGATGCAAGGTCAATATCACCTACGATATCTGTTGAAAGGTTGTAACTTTCATAAGTATCAGTCCAGTTTGTATCAACCTGCATATCGTCAGAATGGGCGACTTTTTCACCTTGTTGTAAAACATATTTTCCCTCAGGTGTTGTTGCCATTGCAATTTTTAGCTGTAAATCACTACTGCTGTCAGAGTTAATTAATATCCTTTGTGTAAACTCGTGACCTTTGTATGTATCAAGGTCACCTTTGATGTTCAGACCCGTGAGGTTGATTTTACCTGACTGTGTGACAGATGATACGGTAATTGTATCAGAGGTTGGAGAGGCAATATTTGACAAGTCAAAGTCAACAGTTGCGTTGATTGTTCCGACATTTGTGATTTTACCCAGACTGTCATCTTGAATAGTTCCGTTGCCAATATTCATATTCAGAGTTGAATTACTTCCAAGCATAACAAGTTGACCGTCATTATGTGATTGCCAGCCGTCGTTGATTGTAACCGTTGCACCGTTTTTAATATTAATAATACCTGCGTTGTAGATAGAGTTTGGTACAGGGGCATTTGTACCTACCTGAGTATAGTTGCCTGTAAATGTGTTGCCTGCAAGGGTGATTATAGCATTTTCATCATAATCCATAGAAGCATAAGGATTCCCGTTAAATATAGCCCCGCCATAGGCATTTGCAGACGCAGATGACGTTTTTGCATAGTTACCCACAAAATCCCCGGTGATACTGCTTATTGTGCCACCGCTGTTATTTATCGCACCGCCATATGCAGCCCCGCCTTCTGATATGGAACTATTCCCGATAAAATCACCTGTGATACTGCTTATTGTTGCACCGTAAGCGTTATATATCGCACCGCCATAAGATTCAGAATCTCCAGTACTAGAGTAGGAGGTGTTGCCGATGAAATCACC
>CACXAK010000128.1:0-1047 GCA_902765655.1 uncultured bacterium
CAAACTCAATTTCTTTTAAAGTTCAGGATTGCATTCACAAAGTTCATGATAAATTTGACATAGTTATCTCAAAAATTGGCAGATAACTCTGAACATAATCTCATTTTATTTGAATGCCTTACAGAAATTCTGAGCCCGTCCAAGAAAACATCAAACCATTAAATTTTTATAGCTTAAATGCCAGCCCAGCGTTTTCTCTTTTCTTTCTAGTAGGACAATCCCAGCAGGTACATGAACCATATTTTTCCTTATCGGGATGCACTGTCATCAGACATTCCTTAGCCTCAATATATTTCGGTGATCTGATTGCCTCTATTAATCCTACTTCAAAGACATTAATATCAAAAGTAGCATATCTTCTGGTGCAGCAAGCCAGCATCCTGCCGTCCCAGTTGATTTGAGGTCTTATGAATATCTGTTCGCACAATCCGTTAAATGGGCTGACTTCATGAACTGCTGCAAATTCTGCTTCAGTCAATTGGGTTTTTCCTGTCTCTTTCATAATATATTCCCTATGAACCGGCTCATAATTTTCATCCCAATTATATTTAAATGAAATAGGAATGCCCAACTCAGCCGCCATCTCTTTAGCCTTTCCAATTTCAAGCTCATTATGTTCCATCAAAATATACTGCCATTTTAATTCGGGAAATTTACTTCCAGTCTTCTTCTTAAGATTCTGGACCTTTTTGACATTTTCCATTACTTTGTCAAAATTGCCTCCAATACGATATTGGGAATAGGATTCCTGAGATGCACCATCAATAGACAGCACAATTGCCTTAAATCCAGTATCAACCAATGCATGAATCTGTTCATCAGTTACTGTATTAAAATTCGCTCCATTATAACAAATCAAATTAATTCCCTTTTCCTTTGCATAATACATCATATCAACAAGTTCTGGATTGAGAAACATCTCCCCATAATTTGAAAGTTCGATTTCCTTTATGAATGGATTCATCTCGCAGAACTTTTTGAAATTTTCAAATGTGAGATATCCTCTTCCAAGGTCATCCCCTTCACCTTTTTGAAATCCACATCCAG
>CACXAK010000128.1:1058-5203 GCA_902765655.1 uncultured bacterium
AAGATAAAACTGATATATGTAATAATTTCTGAGTTCTTCACTTGTAAGCTGGGATAATTCTTCATCGGATAAGTTTTCCACTTTTATTGCAGCACCATTTTGCGTATTTCCTTTTTCATTTTCTAAAAGATTAATTTTATTTAAAAAAATGTTTTTTTGCAAATAATCATGATTAAAATCATTCTCATCAAATTCAAAGTCCAAATCAGCAAAGCAATAATAGTAATTGTCACCATAATCAAGATTTGATAAATCGGATGCAAGAATCGTATTATTTAAAAACAAATTTTCTTCAGTTGTTATCATTTTTAAATGTTTGAATTGGGAACCGCCTGAATTTTTATCAATGCAAGCGTATGATTTCGCCATGCAATGGAGTTTTAGTGAAACTGAAGAAAAAAAATATAAACAACAAATTTTTGAAGACTCAAAAACGCAACCCCCCAAAAAAATGCATAACACTCCATGCGCTTCCGCATCAAAAACAGTCCTTAATATGTTAGCAAATCAGCATACTGAATCCTCAGAAAAAATAAGAGAATGGCTTAAAAAAACCAGAGAAAAAAATGACCGAGAATGGAAAGAATTAGTAAAAGAATTACAGCCATTGCCGTTAGACGAACAAACAAACAACCCACAATTAAAGGGACATGAAGATGACCCCGAATTGAGAGAAATTTTAGCTGCCAAAGATTTAATTTTGCATGGTCAGCCTACGGAAAGAGATACCAAAGCTTCCGTACTTCCATGTGAAATTAACCACCCTATAAGTCAAATTGGTGATATATTCCCGGATATAATTTCGTTAGCTGAATTTAAAAAAAATAAATTAATGCAAAATGTCAAATAAAAATGCTTGACATGCTGTTTTTTATGTGATATTATATACGCATAATGATTTATTTGTTGGTGAGGCACCACCATCAAATAGACGAAGGGCTTTTTGTAACGTTTAACCGGTGCCTCGGTTAGGCGTCATAAAAAGCCTTTTGTGTTATCATTATCAGAAGATTGAAAATTGGAGGGATTTAAAATGGCAAAAAAAGTAACCGTTGAATTTGATTTTAGCGATTACGGGCAAAGCATGTTAGAAAAATTTGCCGCTAAATATAACATGACGGAAGAGGAATTTATAAAAGATACTCTTCAAGAAAGGCTATATGACGAGGAAGACTCGGAAATTGGTGAAGCCGCTTATAATGAATGGGTGGCTGATGGCTGTCAAAGTAGACCGTGGGAAGAATTTTGCAAAGAAATGGAATTGGAAGAACAGAAAGAGGCGAGTGAAGCTAGAAAATGAGCAAATTTAAACTAATTCTTTCCAAAAAAATCAATAAACAGCTTAAAAAAATGGATAGACATATTCGAGAAGTAATCGAATCTTGGATAAATAATAATTTAAAAGATTGCGAGAACCCACGCCTTAAGGGGAGAACACTCTGCGGTAGTAAAGCTGGGCAATGGCGATACCGAATCGGAGACTACCGCTTGTTTTGCGAAATTAAAGATGACAAATTAATTATATTGGCTATAAGCATAGCTCATCGGCGTAACGCATATAACTAAGGAGGGTTAAAAATGGATATTAACTATTCACAGGAAGAAATAAAAGGAATGAATATTTATAAACGGCTTTGCTATATGCGGCTTGCATTCCAGAAGAAAAATATAAAACGTAGCGGATTCAATAAATACGCTAACTATAAATATTATGAGTTGAAGGATATAGCTCCTACCATAAATGCTCTTTTGTTAAAATATAATTTGATGACCTTAATTAATTTTACAAATGAAAAAGCTGTTTTAACAATGTTTGACTATGATAACCACGAAGAAAAAATTGTATTTGAATCTCCGATGCCGCGATTTGAAAAAACAGACTCAACGGGTATGCAAATGTTAGGCGCTGTCGAGACTTACCAAAGACGATATTTGTATATCCTGGCATTTGACATTGTTGAATGTGATTTTATTGAATGGCATAACGCTATGCCTATTACTAAGGCTCAATTGAATTTTATTAAACAATCAAATTCGGAAAATATAAAAATATACTTACAAAAATTGGGCGTTGGTGATATAAAAGATTTATCATGGACTCAAGCCGAACAAATCATAAAAAAACTAAAGGGATAAGGTCCCATTTCTTCGCTACGCGACCAAGTTGGCGCATCGCGTTGAAACGGTACTGCGTGTCAGGAGGGTTTTTATGTATGAATCAGTAACCGAAAGGTTAAATATGTTTGGTTATGAAATACAAGAAGGCGATGAGCCTAAAATAATATATTCCATTGGTTTAATTACAGAAAACATAAGAAATTTCTGTAATATAAATGGCGATTTGCCAGAAAAGTTAAAGTATTATTCGGTTGATAAAATATGCGGTGATTTTTTGAAAACCAAATTAATGACAGGCAATTTGAGCTTTGAAGATATAGATTTTGATGCTCCGACAGTACAGAGTATAACAGAAGGCGACACAAGCGTTACTTATGCTGTTGGAGCAAGTGATTCGGAAGCACAAAAAATGACTAAATTTATTGACTCTCTTAATGCAACTGATAAAAATATATTATACAGGTTTAGGCGATTTGAATGGTGAGGCGCGCCTCTTTTCTTGGCGCTAACGCGCCATTGAATACCGAAAGTACAAAACCGAAAAAATGGATTACAATTGCGGAGGGTTAACTATGATTTGGAATACACAAAAAGCAATTGAAAGCCTTTATTGCGGAAAGTGCGATATATCTGTTACACGCAAAACAATTAATTTGGTTACTAAACAGACAGAATTTACAAACGATATTATAATAACCAATCAGCCATGCCGCTTGTCTTATATATCGGCTGAAACACGTTCAATTTCCACCAACAAAGAAACTAGAACAGCAGAAAAAAAACAAATAATAAAATTGTTTTTATCTCCAACAATTAACGTTCCATCAGGAAGCAAAATAACAGTCACGCAAAACGGAAAAACAACAAAATATAAAGCAAGTAGCGAACCAATGATGTATAGTAATCATCAGGAAGTAGAATTAGAACTTTTGGATAAATGGGCGTGATTCTATGTCATCAATTAAAGTCGAAATGCAAGGCTTATTGGATTTCCAAAAACAAATACAAAAATTAAGCGGCAGAAGCAAAGAAAGATTATGCAAAAATATAGCTACGGAAACTGCAAAAGTATTGTTTGATAAAGTTAAACAAAAAACACCAGTTAAAACAGGAAGATTGAAAAGAAATTGGAAAATAAAAGGCGAGAGAACATCAAATGGGTATATGTCTGTTGTATACAATCAGACTTATTATGCCCCTTTTGTTGAATATGGGCATATAGTGCACACAAAAAAAGGCGACAAATGGGTTGAAGGGCGATACATGCTAACAAAAGCGCAAAAAGAAACTCTCGATTTATACACAAAAATAGCAACAAAACATGTTAATAACTATTTAAGAGGGATTTAAGGGGATTACCTTTTTTCCGCTATTGAAAAGTTGCTTAGCAAAGTAAAGGCACAATAGTGCCAAAGGGGTTTATTGAATGAATGAGGCAATAATTAATGGTATAAGCAATAAACTATTTGATGTATATGGAGTCCAAACAGCAAATAGTGATTTACAAGATGACCAAGGGTTTATTAACCCATTTCAACGCGATGCGTCCGGAATTCAAGGTCGCGTAGCGAAGAAAGAAGGTAATAACCTTGACAATGACTTAGCACATTATGACCACCGGACAATAAGTGAAGAAGATAGTTATGAGATTTACGTTGAAAATGTTGCTCAATATCTAAAAAGACCTTGTTTCCTAATTAATCTTATTACAAGTGACTTAAACATGAAGCTTAAACCGCGTTATTCTTTCGGTTCTCTGTTTGATGTTATGTATTTCAGCAATCAGAAAGATAGTTATAAAGATTGCTTGAATAAAGGCTGTGAATTATTTGATGCACTTGAATATATAACAATAAAAGCCGACACTGCAGATTCACCGAAAGAAGATAATAACCTTTTAATACGCGGAACAAAAATGAATTTCGATATACTAGACAATATTTTACATTTTAGAGTTTCTTATAATTTGATTTTGGAAAATAAATCTGACATAATTGATATGATGGAAGAACAACAAAACAATATTG
>CACXAK010000129.1 GCA_902765655.1 uncultured bacterium
ATTTAACAGGGGAATCTAAAATTCTTACATCTTCAATGTTTTGGGTAAATACGACAAATGAACTTGTAAACACGTTGAATAAGGGTTTTGGTGACAGGGTCGAAGTCAGTATTAAATCGATGGATAAAAAGTGGTAATCAGAAAAAAGCTGAGAAATTGTTAACACAAATCAGAAATTCTCCGGATAATAAAAGACATACTACAATTAAAAATTTTCAAACCGAACAATTTGATGTGGTTATAAATATTTTAGATTAAAGATTGTAATATCATCGAATTGCGTTGCACCACTTGAGAAATCGTTAATATCAATTTCTATATTTTCAATTATTTCTTTCGTATTTTTTGCCTCTTTTGCTTTACCATTTAAAACTTTTAAAAGTCGTTCTTCTCCATAAAATTCTTCTTTTATATTTTGAGCTTCTGTTACACCATCTGTGTATATTAAAATACTGTTTTCATGTTTTAAAGATATTTTTTCAGATTTATATTCATAATTTTCCATTGCAGATAGAACTATGTTAACTTCTGAGTTTAAATATTCAAATTCGTTATTTAATTTTATGGCAGGGAAATTATGACCCGCATTAACATATTCAAGTTCTCCTGTTGAAATATTTAATATTGCAATAAATGCTGTTAGAAACATTCCTGCCATATTCGTTGCACAAAGGTCATTATTGGTTTTATTTATAGCAATATCTAATGGGTAACCGCTTAACAAATTACTTTTTAACATTGATTTTGCATTCATCATAAATAATGCGGCAGGAATACCTTTGCCTGAGACATCAGCAATTAAAAATGCAAAGCGATTTTCATCAATAAAAAAGAAATCGTAAAAATCTCCTCCTACTTCTTTTGCCGGTTTCATTGAAGCATATATCTCAAAATTGCTCGTTTTTGGGAAATTAACCGGCAGAACCGATGCTTGAATTTTGGCCGCAATTTCCAGTTCAGATGATCTTTTTTGCTCTTCTTGCGCATTTTCTTTTTGAATTTTCAACAAATTTAAAAGATTATCCCTCATAGTATAAAATGCCTGAGTCAGTACCCCAACCTCATCATTTGATTCCACAGGAGGAAGTTCCGTTTCAAATTCGCCTTTACCATATTTTTCTGCTATTTGTGATAATTTAACAATTGGATTGGTTGTATATTTACATATCAAATTTATAAATACAATTAGTAATAAAATCCCCAATATAGTTACTGTCAACAATATCAACTGAAAATGTTTAACAGGTTTATAGAAATTTGATGATGAATATACCAAATATGAACTCCAGTTTGTTTTTGGAATTGGAGAATAAACAAAAACAACTTCTCCGTTGTGAACAGAAGATTTGGGCATTGTTACAAAACCGCTTTTCCCTAGTTTGGTCTGTTGTGCTACATATTTTAATTGTTTTGAATTGATCTCATTTGCAAGTTCTGATATTGTTTTTTTGAATTCAATATTTTTATCAGTATGTATTAAATACAAACCCTTGGCTGAAGTCAAAAGGTATTTTCCATTTGCTTCAAATTTATAATTATTAAGCCAGTCTCGCATTGCATCCAAATTGCCTGATGTACCGATTACACCAGTCCAATTTTTACTATTTTTGAACCTGAAAGGAATAGATACGCTCGATGACAGGATTTTCTCACCATTTTGATCTTCTGCCATATAAGGTTCTGTCCAGTGAATTCTACCTGTTTTTATGGCATAATTTAGCCATTCTCGATTTTTTGCAAATCCTGTATCCTTCCAACTAAGAGTTTGCATTTTACCATTTTTTATGGAACTGTAATAAAAAATGCCATTAGACAATTCATCAGGCTTGGGTGGAATATATATAAAAAATTCATAGAAATGTCCATACTGTTTTGTAATTGCTTCTAAACCGGCTTGAGCCAGCACTTCTAAATCCTTATTACTTACATTATTTTTTAATTCCAAAATTCTTGCGGTATTTACAAGAGTTTGTTCTGCTATATCTGCACCCTGCGCAATATTATGATTTACTTCTCCCAAAGATTTATATGCTTCTGAGATGACTTGTTCTTTTAATAGTGGTTTAGAATAGTTTGATATAAAAACACTTAAAGAGAAAGAACCTATTAAAATTGTCAAAAGTATGCTGGTACTAAGTTTAAATACTAATGATCTGTTTTTTATAAAACTAATAAGCTTGAAAAACATAAATAAAAAATTAATTCCTACATATAATATTATATGCTATTATACCTTTTTATCAATTATGATGCAACATAATAAAACTAATATTTGTCATTAGTTAATTAAAATTTATCAAAATAAAACTTTTATGCAACCAACAAGTATGCAAAAATAAAATTTACTTTTTGAATACATCCGGCTGAATTGTATATATACAAAATTTTTGATTTTGAGTTGCATATTTTAATCTGTTCAGATAACGTAAATCATTAGGATAGTTTTCCATTATCAAAACACACGTTGGAATTCTGTTTGTTTTCTTGCCATAATACAATGCCTGACCTATGCATTCTGCCCATTTTGGAGCAAAGTCAAATTCTACTGCATAATCTTGTAATAAACAGTCAACTCTTGCTTTATCATCAAGAATATATTCCGTTTGACCGCCTTCTTTGTTGCACCAATACGTCTGATATTCTTTTTCGGAATACAAATGTTTTGCACAAACAGGCACAGAATAAAGAAATAAAGATAATACAACAAAGATTTTTTTCATGAATTAACAACCGCAAGAAGGACTTGTTGTACCATCGCAGCAGCGCAATTTCCCTAAGTATGAATTGCATCCGCAAACTCCTCCGTGATGAGAACAACATCCTGCTCTTTCAACGCTGTTTGGACTGCATTGACCAAAAGCTTTATCTGAATGAAAAACAAATACAGAAAAACCTGCGACAAACAATAAACTTAAAACCGCTAATAATAATTTTTTCATACATTCCTCACTATATTAATCAATACAATTGAAGAATATATAAACAAAAATTATGTATCAATTGGACTATGGTACAATTTAATATTTTATTCTGAATTTACGCCTGAGCTTTTTTCTTTCTCATTTGCTCAAAGATATAAAGTATTATACAAATTACAACACAGATAACGGTTGCAATCATCCAGAATGAAATAGCACCATTCCAGCCGAATTTATCAACAAAATACCCTGTGCCGCTTGCAGATAATGCAGCACCAATATACCCAAATATCCCGGTAAATCCGATAGAAGCAGAGGCAACACGTTTTGAGCTGCTTTCAACTGCGCAAAGTCCGCCGATCAGCATCTGAGGGCCTGCAGTGAATACCCCGATTAACGCTGCAAACACATAATCTAAAATTTCTAAGAAAACATTATTTGCAGGGTTGATAGCGAAAGCATACAAACTTGCAACAAGTAAAATTAAAAATACGATATTAACAGGAGTTCTGTTCCCTTTACACAACTTATCGGAAATTACTCCCGCCATAATTGCACCGGCAGAACCAACAAGAGCCAATGTACTGAGTTTTGCACTAGCAATCGGCAAAGTATTGTGTTTTACTTCGACCAAATACTTAACAAGCCAATCTTCCGTACCAAATCTGATTATGTAAACAAAAGTATAGGCAATTGCCAGCATCCATATAATCGGATTGCAAAGAATATGTTTTTTGAAGATTTGCAGATAAGAGACATTTGCCTGTTCATCAGCAACTTCAACTTTAACCGGCTCATTATTGTATTTCTCAATATCAGGCAAACCCAGAGATTGCGGCTTGTCACGCAAACGATTAAATAACCATATACCTGTAATTATACAAATTATAGCAGGGACATAAAAAGCACCCATCCAACCGAGTTTACCGATAATCAAGCCGGATAACGCAACTGACGAAAATACCCCAATTTGGTGAGATGTAGACCAAATTGACCATTTTGTTCCGCGCTCAGAATTTGAAAACCAATATGATAAGCTTTTAGCAACCGGAGGGAATCCGCAGGATTGGAACCAACCGTTTGCACCCCAGAAGAAAGCCAATAACCACAACAACACAGTTGCAGAAGGTAAACCAAAAAAGCTTACTTTGCCGGGAGTAATAAATAATGCACTTAAAACAAAACAAATATTACATTCCCTATACCGTATGTAATATAGAGAGTAGAGCCCAAAATTCCGAGCTGAGTATTGGAAAGTCCCAAATCAGTAGACATAACAGGCAACGCAACCGCCATATTTTTACGGCACAAATGGAAAACTACATAAGCAATAAAACTTGAATAAAAAATTCTCCATCTCCAGTGTTTATACATCGATGCGACTTTTTCGCTATCCTGAATAGGTTCTGCTGCAGGCGGTTCTGCAAAAAAAGCTCCTATTTTATTTAACATTATTTACCTTCTCCTTATTTCCCAATTCTGCACTTTATAAGATTTAGTTCACAATGCAAAACGGGCAGCTATTTGTTATTTTTTACTATTTGCACATTCCTTGTTTCAGTCAATTCCGTGCGGGCATTTTTTAAAATTTCTCTTTTCTCATCATCAATACTGTGACCGTTTGCGAGTCTGTCAACAAAGCCCGTATTAAGCCGAGCGGCCTTTGATAATGCACCTAATTCTTCCAATACCGGCTTGATTGCTTCAAAATCATACCCAAAAGACTGTTTTGAATTGTATATCAACAAATCACCTTCTTCTGAGGTCAACGGTTTGCCGCCTAAATCAAAGTACAATTTGAATACTGATTTTAAGTCCTGTAATTCGGATTGTAATGTAGTGACGGTATTCTGTATACGCAAAAATCTTTCAAACAGGTATTCAACATTTTCAAGTTCTTTGTTAGCCCAATCATTTCTCTGAAGATATAATTTTTTTAATTTCGGATATGCAAGAGCAAGTCCCATAGTATCACCCATTGCTCTGTGATGATCTTTCAATTCAACTTTAAATTTTTCGGTTAAAGCATTCAACCCATGCGCATCCAAATCAGGATAGACTTCTTTGAACATTTGCTGAGTATCTATTCTTTCATTTTGAATTTCTTTCCCCGTTACTCTTTTTGATGCTTCATTTATAAATGAATAATCAAATATCGCATTGTGAGCAACCATTGGGTAGTCCCCCATAAATTCAAGAATTTTTGGCATTACTTCTTCTTCTGTCGGAGCATCTTCGACCATTTCAGGGGTAATCCCGTGGATAGCAATGCTTGATTTTCTTATATGCTGTTGCGGATTAATTAAAGTTTGAAACTGATCTTTAATCTTTCCGTTTTCAAGACGGACAGCAGCAAATTCAACCATTTTTTCTTTAGTATAATCAAGCCCGGTTGTTTCTGTATCCAAAACTATTTCAATTATTTTCTTTCTTGCCATATCTCTATCCTAACAATCCTACATTAGATAATAGCACAAAAAATTTTTCTATGTTAAAATGCGGCATGTAATAAAATTAATGGAGAGGAATTATGGCAGAAATCTTAGAATTAACAGATGAAATATTCGAACAGGAAGTAGAACAATCTGACATCCCAACAGTTGTTGATTTTTGGGCAACATGGTGCGGGCCATGCAGAAAATTAGGACCCGTTTTGGAAGAAATTTCAAAAGATTACGAAGGAAAAGTGAAGTTTGTAAAAGTAAATGTTGAACAAAGCAAAGAAACAGCAAAAAAATATTCAATAAGCGGAATCCCTTGTCTTTTGGTTTTTGACAAAGGACAGCCGGTTGAAAGAATGGTTGGATTAATGCCAAAATCAACTATTATTACAAATATAGAAAAGCACATATAATTTATTAACAAACTAAAATAATGCCTGTTACATTGTAACAATTTGTAACGGCATTATTTTTTTATGGGTATTTTTTTTAAAGTTTATCAATATTCTTGCCGTCTTTAGATATGAGTAATTACTAATCAATAGGCAAGAAATTATGAGTAAGTACACAAAAACAGTAGCAGCAACACCGGAAGCTGACAGGGCAAATGTTTCAAAATCGCTGAAAACATCTATACATAAACATACCGGCTTTGGAAACATTAAAGACCACAGCAAGTCATTGCCTATTGATACAAATGAAGCTGCCGGATACAGTCCGGAGGTAGTGGCTCTTGCGGGGCAATTAAAATATCAGGGAGAACAGGACTTTACTCCAAGTGGAGGTCAGAATCAAAAATTTAGTGATGCTTTTTATCTCCAATACGCTCAAAGACAAATAAACATGAGCTTTAATGGTCACTACGAAAAGGTACTTGGGGGTCTTGATGTTGCACCGGATCCTAAATATGCACAATATTCTTATGAAGAAATTATTGCAATGGCAAATAATGGGGTTAACATTCCAAAAGCTGTTCTTGGTTGGGCAAAGGGGCAGCAAGAAGCTGATGTTACCGATTATGTAATCGTTTCAGATAATTCTGAATATAATGACGAGAATTTTAAAAACCAAAAAACCGGAGAATCAGAAATAAATAAGATCCGCGCACAAGTAAAAGATTATTCAGTCAAATCTAAAAAAGCTCAGGAAGATATTATAAAAAAATCAGAAAAGACTAATGAGTACGCAGGCAAAGCTTCTGATATCAGCAAAAAGCAAAAAAATATATTAAATCAAAGTTCAATAGATAAAACCGAAAAAATGGTAAATGAATGGAAAGAACTTGATAAGAAGAAAAAAGAAGGAACAATAACATCTTCTGAATACGCAGAATATACTAAATTATCAAAGAAACTCGACAAAAACAGCGACATAATTAAACAAATGCAAAAGGATGCCGTTCAACTGGATGATTTTCTTGATTCAATAGATGATTTGCAAAATAAAACTACTGAAGGCAGAAATATAGCCGGAAGCACAATCAATGCTGCAGCAAATTTATCAAATTTAGATGACGGATTAAACATTTTTTACAGAGCACACGCATACAAAATGGCATCAACAACCAGTTCATCTTTAGCAGATACACTGAGCGGAATTAATGATATTCAGTTATCTTTAGTTGCAGAAAAAATAGGTCATGACTTAGAAAATATAAGCAATGAAACAAATGTAAGCATCAATAGTGATACAACAAAAGAAATTATATCTTTTGCCGATGAATACACTCACACTGCAGAACATATAGAAAATGTTTTAGGCATCGAATCTTACAACGCAGATGAAACAGAAGTTAAAGATACAGATGAACAAAATGAAAATAAGGACGAAGTTTCCCAAAACAAAAATCAAAACGAAACAACTTCAACTAAAACTGAAAATCCTGCAAAATTAAATGCATCAGAAGAAACAACACCTGTCCAAAAAGATATTGTTCAAAATAAGAAGAATATTTCATATGAAAATAAAAATACAAAAGAAACCACAGAAAATGAAATAACAAATAATATTGAAATTGAAGAAGAAGACAACAACGCACCTGCAGTAACTGAAGACGAAACAAATGAAATTGAAAATAACAACGCACATGCAATAACTGAAGGCGAAACAAATGAAATTGAAAATAACAACGCACCTGCAGTAACTGAAGGCGAAACAAATGAAATTGAAAGTGACAACGCACCTGCAGTAA